>NZ_MUFD01000040.1:0-16996 GCF_001995405.1 Salinivibrio sp. AR640
AAAACATCAATGGTTGTTATAAGAGCTAACTTTTGAAATATGAAAAAAATTCGATTATCGCTTTTATGTCTCTAATTAGCTAGCCTGTTTTTGATGTCTTGGGAATTATGTTACGACTGCGAGAGTTGTATGATTAATTAATCTGTCCCAAACAAATCACGTGTATAGACCTTCTCGGCACTATCGCGGATTTCATCAACCATACGGTTGGCGACAATCACATCAGCGCGTTGTTTAAACGCTTCAAGGTCATGAGTGACTTCTGAGTTAAAGAAGGTGTCTTCTTTTAAGACTGGCTCGTACACAATCACTTCAACGCCTTTAGCCTTTAGGCGCTTCATAATCCCTTGAATGGATGAGGCGCGGAAGTTGTCTGAGCCCGCTTTCATGATCAGGCGATGGATACCCACGGTTTTGGGTTCACGGCGCAAAATCGCGTTAGCAACATAGTCTTTGCGGGTAGTGTTGGCATCGACAATGGCCTGAATCAAGTTGTTCGGCACATCGTTGTAGTTGGCAAGCAGTTGGCGGGTATCTTTTGGCAGGCAGTAACCACCATAACCAAACGATGGATTGTTGTAATGGTCGCCAATGCGTGGGTCTAGCCCTACCCCTTCGATGATCTGGCGAGTATTCAAACCGTGGGTTTCAGCGTAGCTATCAAGCTCGTTAAAGTAGGCAACGCGCATGGCGAGGTAGGTATTAGAGAACAGCTTTACGGCTTCCGCTTCGGTCGAGTCGGTAAAGAGTACCGGCACGTCTTTTTTCAGCGCGCCTTCGATCAAGAGGCTGGCAAACGTCTTTGCGCGCTCACTTTGCTCACCCACAATAATGCGCGAAGGATGCAGGTTATCGTAAAGGGCTTTGCCTTCACGTAAGAATTCAGGCGAGAAGAGGATATTATCGCTTCCCATCTCTTGTTTGATCTGTTGGGTATAACCCACGGGCACCGTCGATTTAATCACCATAGTCGCTTGCGGGTTAATGGCCATTACATCACGGATCACCGCCTCGACAGATCGAGTATTAAAGTAGTTGGTTTCTGGGTCGTAGTCGGTAGGCGTGGCGATGATGACAAAATCAGCGTCTTGATAGGCTTGGTGTTTATCTAATGTGGCAGTAAAGCGCAGTGATTTGTTGGCCAGAAAGTCTTCGATTTCTGCATCAACAATAGGGGATTGCTTTTGGTTGAGCTGCGTTATTTTTTCTTCATTAATATCGAGCGCGACCACATCAAAGTGTTGGGCAAGCAGCATCGCGTTTGAAAGGCCCACGTAGCCTGTGCCCGCAACAGCAATTTTCATTGATTTTCCTTGGGTTACCTAGCTTTAAACGTGTGGCGATGCATAAAGGGCAGTGATCAATAGACACGCTACCGCCCAGAGGTGTCGCTCCCCACAGCGCATAGTTTTAATTTTTATTTGATACAGGTGCTGATTGACCGCGCTTTTGGCTCGCACGGCGCAAATGTATAGCACGGGGCAAAAAATGCCTGCCGTATTCTACACATAAAAATTTGTGATAAAAGACACACGCTTGCTTTCCTATGGTTTTTTGGACGGAGTGTTCATTTATTAAACAACAAGTTGCGACCATTGTTTGCCATATGCTCACAACAGCCACGTCAGCAAGCATCATAAACTCGCCTATATTTAGAGGCATTTGATCGTGCCTTCTCTCGAGATTATTTGACTTTAATCACATAAAAATCAGTATATTGCATGAAACTTCAAATAATAAAAGATTGTTTTTCAATAGCTTACTTTTTTCAATCGGTTTTTGTCTTATTTTTGAGCTTTAATTGAGTTTATTGTCTATAGTGAATCTATAAGCCATATGATGCGCATCAGGGCTTAATCGTGGTAGTGGTTAAGTAAGGAGGGTGTATGACCCTGTGTTGCCCTGTGCTCTTCAAAAGGCTCAGTATAGTGTTCGGTATCGCAAGTTTGCTCGTCGTACTCAGTGGTTGCACCACCGCGAATGGCACACATCAGATCACGGATAGTCACCCTGCGTTGGCACTGGAAAAACCGCAAAGCTTTGCGCAAAAAGGCAAGTTTGGGACCAGTGTGCCCATTACCCCCACCCTCAGTTTAACTGCAGCACATGTTGGCGAATTTATTGAAAGTAAAGTGGTTGCTCGGCACCCAGTGTGCGACGTGGCGCTAATTGCGGCAGACAACCGCCATCATCCGCTCCCTGATTTGGGGTTGGTGTATCAAGGCGATCCCGTGCAAGTGTTTGGCCATGCGAGTAATGGTGATGTGTTAACGGCTGAAGGGCTGTATTACATGGATTTGATGATCCGAGGCTTTCCAGAAGTGGAGGATTGTCCGTCAAGCATCACTGATGCGCCGGTCAGAGGGGGGATGAGCGGTGGCGGTGCGTTTAACGCTGAACAGGAGCTTGTGGGCATTTTAGTCGGCTATGCCTATCCCGAGCGTACACGGTTAGACTCAGGCCAAACATTGAACTTAGATCGCATGACGATCTTTGTCGCTATCAATTATCTTCGCCCCTGGTTAGAGGTGAACGCGGCACGCTACGGCGGGCTAGAATCGCCACAGTGGTCAGCCCAAGGCGAAGGCGTGCTAACCGGACACCCATAAATCAGGCTCTTTTGTTTTGCTACCTAGGGGCGCGTAATAGGCGCCTCTAGTCTGTTGGCGATTCCCCTGCTAAACTTCGCCGCTGGACAATAAACTAGGCAGCACATCATGAACGTACTCGTCACCGGCGGCATGGGCTATATTGGTAGCCACTCTTGTATTCAGTTGCTCGCAGCGGGCCACACCCCCATCATCATTGATAATCTATGTAACAGTAAACCCTTGGTGTTAGATCGCATCGAGCAGGTAGCAGGCACTCGCCCGCTGTTTATTGAAGGGGATATTCGTGATCGCGCATTTTTAGATTCGGTGCTCTCTGCCCATCCGATTGATAGCGTGATCCATTTTGCTGGGCTAAAAGCGGTCGGCGAATCAGTCACTCTGCCTTTAAAATATTACGACAACAACGTTGCAGGGACCTTGAACCTTGTCGCGGCAATGGCGCAAGCAAACGTTAAATCGCTCATTTTCAGCTCATCCGCCACGGTTTATGGCGATCCGGCATCGGTACCAATCAAAGAAGACTTCCCTACCTCAGCCACTAACCCCTATGGCCGAAGCAAATTAATGGTGGAAGAATGCTTGCAGGATTTTCACCATGCCAATCCAGATTGGAGCATCACTCTGCTGCGTTACTTTAACCCGGTCGGTGCGCATGAATCGGGGTTACTGGGTGAAGATCCACAAGGCACACCCAATAACTTGCTGCCCTTTGTGGCACAAGTAGCAGTGGGTCGACGCGAAAAACTGGGCGTGTTTGGTAATGATTACCCCACCCCCGACGGCACCGGCGTACGTGATTATATTCACGTGGTGGATCTGGCCGATGGGCATTTAGCCGCGCTGGATAAAATGGCTCATCAACCTGGCACTCATATCTTTAACCTCGGCACCGGCCAAGGCAACAGTGTGTTGGAAATGGTGCATGCCTTTGAAGCGGCTGCAGATCGCCCGATCCCTTACGAGATCAAACCCCGCCGCGCCGGTGACATCGCCGAATGCTACGCTGATCCGGCTTATGCCAAAGCAACGTTAGGCTGGACCGCCACACGCGATCTGCAAACCATGGTCGAAGACACCTGGCGCTGGCAGTCGAAAAACCCGAATGGGTATGGGGATTAGAGACTAGAAAAAGCCTAAGGAACGGAATACGGAAAAAGCATATCGTGCCTAGCCTTGCTCTTCTCCGTATTCCGTAAGCGAAGCACTCTGTATTCAAGATCCGAATCTCGCGTAGATCAGACAAGCACCAATGGCACCATTGGCGTAGGTCGGACAAGCGCCAGCACGATGTAAGCCTCGTTCCTCGATATAACTGGCGCGCCTCCGACATTGATGGTAAACATTGACTCCAATTGTGACAGGCCCCCAGATGGCATAACGTATGATTGTTGGCATGACACCGGAGTTTGTATCATCATCGCCAATGGCACCATCGGGCCTAAAGTGCCTTTCACAAATTTGCCTTCGTATCAAACTTAACGACGTTTTTTACGTTCGGTTTGTCAGGTGCTTCAGACGCTTTCCAAACCAGATCACCGAGGGTGTGGTCTTTACAGAATTGCGTTGGTGCGTCTTGGAGTATTTGTTGAATACGTGGGTAATCAAACGCTTGGCAGGCGCTATCAAGTTGGGTGATGATAGCTTCAAAATCCGCTAGCGAGAGTGAGACTTCGTTGGCGGTCATGATACGCTCATGCCCAGTCCCTGCGACGTTTTCACCGATTAATAGCTCTTCGTACAGCTTTTCGCCAGGGCGCAAGCCGGTGAATTTAATTTCAATATCGCCATTGGGATTATCAGCCGATTTCACCTCTAGCCCAGAAAGGCGAATGAGATTTTTGGCTAAATCGATAATTTTTACCGGCTCGCCCATGTCCAACACAAAGACATCGCCGCCCTTGCCCATCGCACCAGCTTGGATCACCAACTGTGCTGCTTCAGGAATCGTCATAAAATAGCGAATAATATCGGGATGGGTAACAGTCACCACAGAGCCCTCGGCAATTTGGCGCTTGAATAAAGGGATAACTGATCCTGACGAGCCTAATACATTACCAAACCGCACCATGGTAAATCGGGTTTGATGAGAATGGCCACTTTCTCTTGCCAACGCTTGCAGGGTTAACTCTGCCATTCGTTTGGTCGCTCCCATCACATTGGTGGGGCGTACGGCTTTATCAGTTGAAATTAACACAAAGGATTCGACCTTAGCACCGATCGCCGCTTTCGCGCAGTAATAGGTACCGAATACATTATTACGCACACCTTCAACCACATTGTATTCCACGAGCGGTACGTGCTTATAAGCAGCGGCATGGTAAACGGTTTGGACCTTAAAGGCTTTCATAATGGCAGTTAAGCGGTTGGGTCGTTGTACTGAGCCTAACAGCGGGATTATCTCGACATTTAGGCCTTGCTCACTCACCGCTTGGCTGAGCTCTTTCTCGATTTGATAAAGACCAAACTCAGAAAGCTCAAACAATAGTAACTTAGCCGGCGATTGCAACAAGATCTGCCGACATAGCTCGCTACCAATCGAACCACCGGCGCCAGTTACCATCACTACTTTATCGGTAGTAGTCGCCTCCATCAGCGCTGGGTCTGGAGTTACCTGCTCGCGGCCAAGCAAATCATCAATGGCTACATCTTTTAGCTGATCGACGCTCGCATTGCCTTCTACAATGTCATCAAAATCAGGTACAGTGAGCACTTCGACGGGTAGATGGATTAAGCTATCAAGAACGCGTTTACGTTCTGATCGGTTAGCGCGAGGCATCGCCAGTAGAATCTTATCTATTTCAAATTTTTCGACTAAGCTCTCTATTTTTACGGCTGCATGCACTTCTATCCCTTGGATCACGGTTTTCGCTAACACCGAGTTATTATCCACAAAAGCCTTGATTTGGTATTGACTAGAATTTCGTAATGCATTCGCAAGCTGACGACCTGTGTCACCAGCACCATAAATTATTACCTTATCAAGTTGCCTCTGCTTCTGAGTTTGTACAATTAGCGAGCGAATTGCCATCCTAGCACCACCGCACAAAAGCACTAAAAAAGTAAAATAAATGAAAGGGACGGTGCGAGGGATAGCCGCTTGCGAGTAGAAAGATAAAGTGGCCACTGTCACCGCTGAGATAAATGCGCCCACCGCTACCACTAATAACGCATGAAAAGTGAGATATCTTAATACTGCGCGATACAAGCCAAGGCGGGTAAAGGCGACAAGCGTAACAGCAACGGTGCCCGCGGTAACCAGCAGCATGTTGCTTGAAAGCACAGCTGGCAGTTCACCTAGCCGCACAGCAAGCGCGCCAAACAAACAGCCGATAATTAGCAAGGTATCAACGAGCAAACTAATTAAGCGTTTGTAGGGGCGAGGTAAAGACCAAAGATAAGAGAGTTGATTCATTATGGGTTTCTTTCTATCTTGTAGCGAACAAAGTGGCAATCACTCAATTAAATGAAAAACTGCTTGCTATCATGCATTATTGGCTGACGCGGCTAAAAGCACTTTGCGGATCACCTTACAGCTTTTATCGATTTCTTCTTCTGTCAACGTTGGATGCACAAGAAACATTAAACTGGTTTCGCCGAGCAACACTGCATTGGGTAGGGGGTTGCTTGGGCGAAAACCTGTATTATCAAAAGCCTTTTCTTTGTAGACCTCAGAGCAGCTCCCTTGAAAAGCTGGGACACCTTGCGCTTTGATTTCATCAATAATGCGATCGCGTGACCAGTCTGGTTTGAGCTCATCAGGGTTAATGAATAAGTAGTGCTTGTAAGCGGCATATTCACAACCGGTTGGAACCTGAACAGTACGAACAAGCGCTAAATCCTGCACCGCTTCGTTGATAGCCGCCGCATTAGCTTGCCGGCGAGCTGTCCACTCTGCCATCCTATTGAGCTGGATACGACCAATCGTAGCCTGCATCTCTGTCATTCGCCAGTTGGTACCAAAGCTTTCGTGCAGCCAGCGAAAGCCGGGGGGATGTTCGCGCTCATATACCGCGTCCCAGCTTTTACCGTGATCTTTATAGGACCACATCGTCGACCACAAGGTTTTATCGTTAGTAGTCACCATGCCGCCTTCACCACCGGTCGTCATGATTTTATCTTGGCAGAACGACCAAGCACCAATATGACCAATGGTCCCAACACTACGGCCTTTATATTTAGCACCATGTGCTTGAGCACAATCTTCAATAACTTTTATATTGAACTCTTCTGCCAGCGCCATAATAGCGTCCATGTCAGCAGGCATTCCTGCCAGATGCACAACAATAATCGCTTTAGTGCGTGGGGTTAACACCGCGTCGATGGTTTCTACTGTAATATTTTGACTGTTCAAGTCCACATCAGCAAAAACCGGCTTAGCGCCTGCGGTAACGATAGAAGACGCCGTTGCTAAGAATGTACGAGGGGTAGTAACAACCTCATCGCCAGCTCCTACATCGAGCGTCTTTAGGGCAATATCGAGAGCCAAGGTGCCATTGGCCAGCGCAACCGCGTGGTGACACCCAGCCCAAGCTGCGAACTCTTTTTCAAATTCACGACACTCGTTGCCTGTCCAATAATTAACTTTGTTTGACAGCAACACGCGGCTGACTGCATCGGCCTCTTCTTGAGTAAAGCTAGGCCATGGAGAAAATGGACTATTCAACACTATCACACTCCGTTTTTTGTTAGTGGCTTCGCCGGAGTTCCGACTTGGGTTTGGTTACTTGCGACGTTTCTTAATACGGTGGCTCCTGCCCCGATTACCGCCTTAGCGCCAATTTTTACAAGAGGCTTTAGCGTCGCGCCCGCCCCTATCCACGCCTCAGATGCGACTTGAACACCGCCAGCCAAATGCGCACCAGGGCTAATGTGCACTCCTTGTGCGATATCACAATCGTGGTCAATCGTTGCTGAAGTATTCACAATGCACGCCTGACCAATATGACTAAACGGATTAACCACAGCTCCTGCCATCACGACCGTTCCGGGTTCTAAGACTGCATAATGGCTAACGATTGCTTTCGGATGAACAAGTGGTGTGCTTACCGCTCCATTTGCAATTAGCGCTTGATGCTTTTCGAGCCGCGTACTGTTATTCCCGATCGCAACAATAATGGTTTGATATTCTGTGGCATGCGCGAGCAACATTTCGCTGTTTCCGTGGATATTCCAGTGCTCAACGTTGCTAATTGTTGGCCAGCGATCATCAAAAAAATGAATTTCACTAAACCCATTCAACTCTGCGATCTCTGCAACTACCTTCCCATGACCACTGGCACCCAAGACAGCACACTTACTTCCTGTTTTCGTCATTATTGGTTCCTTCAAATGGTGCAGCCGTAACATGGTCCTGTGCTGATATACCGTCTTTCGCAATGACTTTCTTTATGGTTAAAAATAGTATTTTTATGTCTAACCAAAGTGAGTGGTTATCAACGTACCATACATCTAGTTTGAACTTTTCTTCCCAACTAATCGCATTACGGCCATTGACTTGTGCCCAACCGGTAATCCCCGGGCGAACGTTATGACGGCGCGCCTGTTCTTTACTGTACAAAGGTAAATACTGCATAAGTAAAGGCCGAGGACCGACGAGGCTCATATCGCCTTTCAACACATTCCATAACTCCGGTAATTCATCAAGACTTGTATTACGCAGTTTATTACCAAACGGGGTCATCCGCTCCCCATCGGGCAACGGATTGCCTTTGGCATCAGCGGCATCTTTCATGGTTCGAAACTTTATCATTTCAAACGGCTTACCATCTAAGCCCGGGCGAGTTTGGCGAAACAATACAGGCGAGCCGAGGTTTTTGCGAATTTTCCACGCAACCAGTGCAATGATTGGCGATAGAAGGATAGTCGCTATCAGTGAAGCTAGAAAGTCAAAGAGTCTTTTCATTATCCACCTCTGAAGAAGTCGCCTTTGACGCATAACTATCTGCCGCATTCCCGTCTATTGCACTCGTACCTGTCACCCAATCAACCCATTTATCTGCCAGTAGTGCGCGGTCAAACTGACTCTCTGCAAGTTGGCGAGCGTTGGCCCCCATCAAGGTAAGGGCGTCTCTTTGATTTGCTGCTTTTTCTAAGGCATCAGCAAAAGCGCTGGGATCATCTGGCTGAACCGCAAATCCGCACTGTGTTTGCTCAATCATTCCGGCCAACCAACCTGGGTAGTTGTTGATGACTGGTAGACCCGCGGAGATATAATCGAAGAACTTGTTAGGAGATGTGCCGTAATAAAAAGCAGAAATATTCGCCAGTACTTGTATGCCAACGTCCGCACTTGCCATCAAACCAGATAACTTCTGCTTATTTACCGGAGAGTGAAATACCACATTGTTCAATCCAAGCTCTTTAGCTCTTTTCTCCAGTTCAGGTTTTAGTTTACCTTGCCCAACTAACGCTAGCTTAATATCCTTTCGACCACGTTTCTGTAGCTCCACCGCAGTATTTAAAACAGCATCAAGGCCATTTGCCACTCCATGGGTACCGGTAAAGATCGCCATCAGATCTGTTTCTTTCACGCCTTCTGGGCGCCAAGGTTCACTTGGCTGACTAAAGATAACCAAATCACAGCCATTCGGCACCATGGCTATTTTACTTTCGTCGACACCGCGCTTTTTGATGCCTTCAACAATACCGGGAGATAAGCCAATACAACGATGCGCACTGCGGTAAGATGCCCACTCTAGAAATGACATCAAACCTAGAATGATTGGATTGTTAATCACACCCATTTCTTTGGGCAGTTCCGGCCATAGATCTCTTACTTCAAAAACAAATGGTTTGCCGCGTAACCAACGAGCAAAGATACCTGGGATTCCCGCCGTAAGAGGCGTAGTGGTTGCAAACAACACGTCGTATTTTTCAGTAAAGGCAAGACAAATACTCTTCAAAGCGAAGTTCACGAACGTCATACTTCGCTTAAAAAAACCATCTGAATTTGAATAAGCCAAGTCAAACTCTATAATACGAATACCATCGATGATACCTTCACGCTTGCCAGCAATAAACGCCGAGTCTAACCCAGTCTCTCCACCACCATAGGTGCCACAGACCATAGTTACATGATGCCCATAATGAATTAAGCGCCTAGCCATTTCATAGGAACGAATCCCTGTTGAGCCTTTCGGTGTAGAAAAGTGTTGATGAAAATAAAGAATATTCATGAACGAAATTGATACTCTGTTGTAATTTGTCCATCTGATAAAATATCTACCTCAAGAACAGGGATAGAGCTTTCTTGGTAGTAATAACGAGACTCTCTGCCTTCTACGATCTCCAAACGCTTAATCTTTACATCACTATTGATCAAGATGTTGTGATTACCACTAGTCACTTCTTTTCCCTTTATTTGCCAATCACCAGGGGCCAACCGCCAACGAAGAACAGCTTTATCTTTAACGCCGTTCACTTGATCTGTTACAATTAAAGACGTTTCAGTAAGGGAGATTGCTCTATGATGCTCACACCCAAAATAATCCCGGTAGCCAGCTTGTCCTGTTAACTGATGCTCATCAAAGTTGACGTTCTTTGCTTTTAACCAACCACCCAGCAAAAAGCGGCTGAGCCTTGGCATTTGCTCGTGTCCATCAAACTGGATGGTGTTGTGACTTTGTGTACCACCGTAGTAATCGATATAGTCTTGACCTGAGTTGTAACTAAACGTGCCACCGTCCCGTAGCAGATTGATACCATCACGCCATAGATCTACATGAAGAGCGTCATTTTGGGCGGGTCTAAACCGGAACTTAGGATAGTTAAATAAAGCAAACGCTCCCGATTGATTTCTTAGGCCAATATAGCCACCTTGCTGAAAATGAAATGATGTTGGAGTTTGTAATTTGTTTTGTGGTTTTCGTAACTGCAATAACGAAAGAGCTTCATCATAATCTCCGTCCTCCTTCCATGCTGAAGTTTTAAGAAATACAACAGAAGCAAGCTGAACAGATGGACGAAAATCTCGATAGTCAGTATCCGTTAACTGCAATAAGCGAGCACCATCGTTATGGCCTAAGTTCGGCGCATCACCGGTTAATGGCTCAATTAGCTGATAAAGCCACTGAGTTGCTAAACCTATTCTTTTTGTCAGCTCATTAGAAAATGAGGGTAGTTCTAGTTCTTGGCGCCAAAGCTCCGCCATTGAGTAAGTGTCTAGCATTACCCTATGATAGTTCACTGAATATTGACTAAAGGTTCCATCCATAGCAATCAGGTGCTTGGCTCGATTTTCTAGCCATTTCCTCCCCAATTTTTGCCAGTGACTCCCGCTGTCATCGCCATTGATAACCAACCAACTTCCACCAATAAATAAAGCGGCTGCCTCAGATGTGCCATGGTTATTATCTTGCGCGACGGCATAAGAGATCGTCGGTGCTATTCGTTGAAGATGAGCTTTTACTAGCGCCAAAAGTGCAGGTTCAGGCTTATGAACTTGATTAAGCAATTTAGCCGTGAATGCTAAGTGCATGACGCGTATTGACGCTTCTTGCCCGCACTTCCAGTTAGGGCCAAGATAAGGCGCATTATGAGCCAGCCAATTTTTAGCAGTCACATTAAGTTCATCTAGAGCAGAGTCCCTACCATAAAGATAATCTCTTGCTAAACCCAAAGCCCAATCAAACCTTGATACCTCCCAAATGCCTTTAATATCACCAACATTTGAATCAAAGTCAGATAGTTTGAACCAAGGTTTGTTCATCTCTGAAAAGCGATGGTCAGTTAATACACTGTTATCCCATTTAAGTTTTTTTACAGACAATTCTGGCAAACAACCAAATGGAGAGAGTTTATATGGCTTGGTACATTTCAACTGTCTTGAGCACGTAGCAGGACGAAACAAAAGCCCCGATATCGAGGCTTGATTGAGACGCTTAACTGGGTTTAATCCACTTCGGATACCTAGTTGGTAAACTGCCACTCTGACTAAATTGAAAACACCCAAGTTCTTTACAGTTTGCGCTTTTAGTTTGAGACTCATTGTTGTTTACGCAATTGCTCTGCTATTTCAATTGTCACTCTTGCTACTTCAAATAACTCTCGAGGTGGAATCGGCGACTCTTTACCTGCTTCAATAGCATTCAGGAAAGCGGCTGCACAATCCGTTTGGCCTTTATCTTGCTTCCATAAATTCATTTTACTAAAGCCAGGCCAACCGAAACCTTTTAACTTACGGAAGTTGTCTAGCTGAAGCACTCTCCCTGCAGCGAAAACTTCTACACGCTCTTTCGGGAAGTTAGCAGCGCCATTAGCTAAGTAGTGAATAGTGCCGAAAGAACCATCAGCAAAACCAAGAATAATCGCAGCTTTATCTTCAGTGACATCAACACTATCAATATCCCCCATGCGACGACACTGCACAGAAACAATTTCTGAACCCGCTAAGAATCGCATCAGATCAATGAAGTGGCATGCCTCACCAATGATTCGACCGCCGCCAACTTCATTATCTTGTGTCCAGTGATCCGCAGGGATCGCGCCAGCATTCATCGTCATCATAAAGCTCTTAGGTTCTTTCACCGACGACAGTAGCTCTTTCATTTTTTGCACTTGTGGGGAGAAACGGCGGTTAAAGCCAACCATTAACTTTGGCGCAGCAGCGGTAGATGCCTTTGAATAATATGTGGTCTCAACTTCAGCAAGCTCTTCTAGCGTCACAGCTAAAGGCTTTTCGACAAATACGTTCTTACCTACACTTAGCGCTTCAGATACAAAGCGAGCATGGCTGTTATGACGCGTAACAATAGCGATAGTATTGATTTCTGGATCAGAAATCATGGCACTGGTGTCAGTAGTCGTTTTAGCAAAACCCGCTTTTTCACCATGGGTTACGCCGTTAATACCACCAGAAGTAGCGATAGTGTGCAGTTGAGCACCGCCTGCTTTAAATGCAGGAATTAACATACGAGACGCATAGTTACCGGCGCCTACAAAACCGACGACAGGTTTAGATGCCTCAAACGTCGCTTCACTATTAAACGTAACGGATTTCTCGTGGCGAGTACTGGATTCACTCTGGTATTGAAGCAAAATTCCCAGTGTAGATTTATCAGACGTCAGGATCTCATAGGCTAGAGCCGCATCTTCAAATTTGAATCGGTGGGTGATGAGAGGCTTAACATCTACTTGGCCAGAAGACATCATATCTAAGATGGCTTCAAAGTTGCGCTGTTCAGTCCAACGAACAAAAGCATATGGATAGTCATTACCATTATGTTCATAGTCCGCGTCATAACGACCAGGACCATAAGAACAAGAAACTTGGAATGTCAGCTCTTTTTCATAGAAATCTGCGCGATTTAGCTCTAAGCCAGTCACACCAACAAGAATAATACGCCCACGTTTACGGCTCATTCTTGCGGCTTGTGTAACAGGATCATTAGATTTAGTTGAAGCTGTAATAATAACGCCATCAACACCATTGCCGCGGCTGAATGCCATACCTGCAGCGATAGGATCTTCACCTTTCCCTGGGTTGCAAACTTGGGCGCCAAACTGTTTAGCTAGTTCTAATTTCGCATCGTCAAAATCAATGGCTAGTACACGACACCCTTGGGCACGAAGCAATTGAACCGTCAACAGACCAATTAAGCCAACACCAGTTACGACAAACGCTTCACCCAGCGTCGGTTCAGCTAAACGGATACCCTGTAAACCAATACTTGCCACGACAGTAAATGATGCTTCTTCATCGGATACATTGTCTGGGATAAGCGCACATAAGTTTTTTGGTACACGAACAACATCAGCATGGGGGCCATTAGAAACAATACGATCGCCCGCTTTAAAGCCATCAACATTTTTTTCAACCGAGTTAACTATACCTACATTACAGTAACCAAGGGGTAAAGGTTGAGCAAGCTTCGATTGCACTGCATCAATTGTGGTCATCAAACCATCAGTTTGGACCTTTTCTAGAACCATTTTTACTTTGTCTGGCTGCTGACGCGCTTTATCCAAAAGGCTAGCTTTGCCAAAATCAACAAGCATACGCTCCGTACCCGCAGATATTAAAGAAACTGTTGAATCTATCAACACATTCCCTTTAGTAGCTATTGGAGCAGGAGCCTCAACTAAATTAGAGCATCCGTTTGCCATATCTTGTAGTATTTGTTTCATTTTCGATAATTCTTATACGTTTGTGAATAATATAGCACTAACCCACACCAGAACAAAAAACTGGCTGGTAGATTATTTTGAAATAAAAATAGCTCAAAAGATTGTTGGACAAGTAAAGAAATCAGAAACAACCCAATTAAAGATGCATCTTTGGACCTTGCAAATTTATTCTTATTGTCAAAAGCATTATCTAAATTTCTGACAGACAAATTTAAAATCGATATAACCATAAGAATAAAAAACAATAAGCCAAAAATACCAAATTGAAATAACAAATTCATATACAGGCTGTGGCTAGAAACACTCATGCCAATATCATAGTTACTTGCCCCCATACCTAACCCCCAAAATAATGATCCCTCTAGAGCTTCATACATCTTATTCCAAATCATTTCTCTACCTGTAAACAGTCCTTTATCAGTCGCCGCCATTAAAGCAGTATCGATCTCTATTCCAAAAGAGGACTCACTTAAATATACATACAGCAATGGAAAAAAGAATAAAGACACAAAAAATAAAAGAGACACTGAGTTGAAAAAACTCCTATCTAAAACCCTTTCGCGAAAAATATAATAAAGAAAAACAAAGACAAGAACCGACAACCATACAGATCTTGCGGTAGAAACAATAATTAATAAAACCGCAAATGAAGATAATATTAAAACCGTTAACTTCACAAGATGACTACCACTAGCTTTAATATAAGAAAGAAGCATCATCAAATTCAAAGACATAAAGAAACCCATTACATTAGGGTTTAAGTGAGACCATATCCAAACTTTATTATAACCGCCTACTTCCAGCCAACCAACAAAAAACACAACGATATTGAAGGCTACGTATCTAACCAAATAGTTAGCTCTCCCAGACATAAAATAGGCGGTAAAGAATAAAATAAGAAGGAAGGTAAAACCAATTTGAACCAAGGCATAAATATCAAAAAACCTTGTAGTCAATGAGATCGCAAGCAACGAAAAAAGGGGGATAGAAAATAAAAAAACATCAGTTATTCGAACTGAAATGTACTTCATCACCACGATTAGTGCAAGAATAGAAAGAAAAATTAAAACTGGAAATTTACTTCCTGTATAACCAGTCCAAGTTAAATAAGCGTAAAGATGAAGCAGTACAATAACCGACTCACTCGAAGCATTAACCAGAGTATTCTTGATGCTAGTTGAGTCCATAGCTAATCCATCTCTAGGAAAGAGTCTTACTTTCTACAAGATCCACATCAATATCTTGCATACAAACGGGATCTCCGCACCCTTGAATATACCCCCTACGATAACAAGGAGAGCAGTCTAGCCCCAATCTTATAGGTGTTAGATCTTTGCTATAAGGACCAGTAATGCTGGGGTTTGTTGGCCCAAATAGACCTACTATTTTTAAATCTGGTATCAAGCTACCCATATGGGACAGACCATTGCAGTTAGCCACAAGTACGTCACACTCATGCATGCAATCTAGGGACTGCTGAATCGAAAGTTTGCCAATATAATTTTTTACCTTATCGGGACTTAAACCTCTAGAAATATAGTCTCCTAGCTCTTCTTCGCCAGGTCCGCCCAACAAAATGACCATGTGCCCTTTTTCCACTAACCGTTCTGTAAGTTTGCGATAATTTCCAAGCGGCCAGCGTTTATGTGACTCAAGCTCCCCTGATGAAGGTGCTAAAGCAATCACCTTGCAGTGAGGAAGTGCGGGAGACTCACAAATATAGAAATGATCAGCTTGATAGCTAGGCAGCTGTTCAAACTCTATATCTAAATCTAGGTCAAAAGAAAAATCCACTATTTCTAAATTCTTGCGAACCTTATGTATATTCTCAAACTGTGTAAGATTCTTATGGTTTAGGAATGCAAGCTTGCCTCCTAAACCAACACGCTGAGTTGCCCCCGATAAAAAGGCCATAAGGTTGTACTTATCCATATGGATACCTGTTGCCGTTATAGACAAGTCTATATCGTGGCTTCTAAGTAACTTGAAGTATCTTAGTTTTCCGCCAAAACCATTGAAATCAGAAAAATAAATATACTCGATTCTTTCACAAAAATTTTTACCTAGTGTACAAGCAACTACTTCAGCCTCTGCTTTACCTTTAACAGTAAGTAGGACTCGTGCTTCTCTCGAGAGTATATTTTTGAGCATAGGCAGCGACATAATAACGTCGCCAATACCGTGGGTATTAAAGACATGAATGGTGTTCCCTGCTAACTTCATTGTAAATCATGCCCCATCTTTAACTTTATTACATATATCATCGAACAAGCCAATTTGATGTTTCCATGTTTTATTCTCAAGATAAGCTTGTCCTTTATTGTAATACGCATCGAAACCATGTTGAAACTGTCTAGCTATTGCACTTGCAACATCTGCTTCAAAATCGTCTGTGTAGGGAACTACAATACCAAGTTGATGATCTTCTATAAATTTATAAGACTCGATTTTTGTTGCCACTACACAACGCCCAACACTTAAATAATCGAGGGTTTTGAGAGGGCAACCTTGTGAATCGGTAATCCCTTTAATAGGTCTCCTAAGATGGATAAAAGCATGGCAACTCTTTAGGCAAACTTTAGCTTTTTTGTAGTCAATATAACCTAAAAATTTAAAATTGGCTCGTTGACTGCTGTTAATTCTAGATTTAAGTTCTTCTATTTCGCCATCACTACCACCGATCATTAAAAACTCATGCTTAACGCCTTTTTCATCTAACCTAGAAGAAACTTGTGGTAGATAGTCGACACCTTCTCGATGCGCAAATGAACCTAAGTAACCGATAATTAGCGGTTCATTAGCTTGTGGAGTCGAAGGAGACTCTAAGTCAACACCATTCTCCACGACATAGGTTTTATCACCGATTTTGTTTCCGTAGTAGCTAGTTAACGTTTGCTTTACGTTGTCATGCACGGAAACAATCGCATCACTTAATTCAAGATTCCATCGCTCTAAGGTCGTTACTAACTGCTGAGCAAGCCAACCTTTCCTGCGATCCAAAACATCTTGATAAAGTAAGCCATTAACCTCAGTAATTACCTTAAATCCGAATAGCTTTAATAATAGGTTCAATATAACAAAACCGACACTTTGTCGAACTATCACTACATCAGCGATTTTTCGATTTATGAGAATGCTCCAAAAACAAAAAAGTTGGAAAAACTGGATGTTTAAGAATACGCCCAAGCCCAAAGAAAGGTTAAATTTTGAAAGGCAGTTTTCGACTTCATCAAGATTAACATTGGAAATATATTTAATAC
>NZ_MUFD01000041.1:0-16100 GCF_001995405.1 Salinivibrio sp. AR640
TGGTGTTGAAATGTTTGGTGTTGAAATGTTCCGTAAGCTTCTAGACGAAGGCCGTGCGGGTGAGAACGTTGGTGTTCTTCTGCGTGGTACTAAGCGTGACGAAGTTGAGCGTGGTCAAGTACTGGCGAAGCCTGGTTCAATCACTCCGCACACCAAGTTCGAATCAGAAGTATACGTACTAGGTAAAGACGAAGGCGGCCGTCATACGCCGTTCTTCAAAGGTTATCGTCCACAGTTCTACTTCCGTACAACTGACGTGACCGGTACTATCGAACTGCCAGAAGGCGTTGAGATGGTTATGCCTGGTGACAACATCAAGATGGTTGTTGAGCTGATCGCACCTATCGCGATGGACGAAGGTCTACGCTTCGCTATCCGTGAAGGTGGCCGTACTGTAGGTGCCGGTGTTGTTGCTAACATCATCGCTTAATTTGATAGACATCTAGTCTTATCAATAGAAGGGAGCGCATTGCGCTCCTTTTTTTTCCTCTTTAATCGCCCGATACAGATATAAATAAGTCTTTCATCAATAACCAAGCGTTATATAAAAAACCTTTACCTTAAACGCAATGTAAACTATTCTCGTTATAGTTCATTTTTTGAGATGACTGAGATGTTAGTTTGTATTTGTCACAGCGTATCAGATAAAACCATTAAGCATTGGGTGCGCCAGCAAGGCGTCACCAGTATTCGCGAACTTCGTCAACTGACGCCTCTTGGATCTCAATGTGGTAAATGTGTGCGCCACGCTAAAGAGGTTATATACAACGAGAGTCAGCTTATCACATTGCAAAAAGCGAGCTAATAAGCGGTCAATATTTGACAGCCTCCTTATGGGTTCTACATTTGTAAAGTAGAACCCATAAGGAGGCTATTGCCATGAAAGGCGATCCAAAATCTATAGCGTTTCTCAACACGGTACTTGGCAATGAACTTGTTGCTATTAATCAGTACTTTCTTCATGCGCGCATGCTTAAAGACTGGGGGTTAAAAGTCATCGCGGATAAAGAATATGAAGAGTCGATCGATGAGATGAAGCATGCCGACAAGCTGATTGAAAGAATATTATTTCTTGAGGGAACCCCGAACCTCCAAGATCTTGGCAAACTGAGAATTGGTGAAGATACGCAAGAAATCTTTGAATGTGATTTGGCGATTGAAATGCAAGCCCATGAGGATTTAAAAGAGGCCATTGCTTACACAGAGAGCATCAGAGATTTTGTCTCTCGTGATCTGTTTCAATACATTCTTGATGACGAAGAAGAGCATATCGATTGGTTAGAGACCCAGATTGGCTTAATTGATAAGGTCGGCATCGCCAACTATAATCAAGCTCAGATCATCGAAGATGCCAGCGAAAAAGGTTAGGTTAAAACAGTCATCCCGCCTTGACGATGAAAAACGTGCCAGAGAGGCGCGTTTTTTTATGGCGTGTTTTTGACCAACGCTTGCAAAGCCATTGCGTATCGGTATAATGCCCGTCACTGCTTAAGTCATTGCGACTTCCGACGCAGTTGTGAACCAATGAGCATCGAGGAATGGAACAGTAAACTGTTCGTTTAATGTATACTCCGCTTATGTTCGCAGTCATAGAATAATGGCTGACAATGTGCCTAATTTTGGCACTACGGTTTCACATAAATTAATCGGCATTCCCTCGCCTTAGTGAGAAGGAATGGCGATATTGTTTGTGTAAATATTTTAGAATTTGGAGCTCTGTCTCATGCAGAACCAACGTATCCGTATCCGCCTGAAGGCGTTCGATCATCGTTTGATCGATCAGTCTACAGCGGAAATCGTTGAAACCGCTAAGCGCACTGGCGCACAGGTTAAGGGACCTATTCCTTTGCCTACTCGTAAAGAGCGCTTCACCGTTCTTATTTCTCCGCACGTAAACAAAGACGCACGTGACCAGTACGAAATTCGTACTCACAAACGTCTGATCGACATCGTTGAGCCAACAGACAAAACTGTTGACGCTTTGATGCGTCTTGACCTTGCTGCGGGCGTTGATGTTCAAATCAGCCTGGGTTAAGGGGGAGTAGATAATGATTGGTCTAGTCGGTCGTAAAGTCGGTATGACTCGTATCTTCAACGAAGATGGCGTTTCTATCCCGGTTACCGTAGTTGAAGTTGAAGCAAACCGTGTTGCTCAGGTACGTAAACCTGAAGTTGACGGGTATGCAGCAATTCAAATCACTACAGGCGAGAAGAAAGCAAGCCGTGTAAACAAGGCACAAGCTGGTCACTTTGCGAAAGCAGGTGTTGAAGCAGGCCGCGGTTTGTGGGAATTCCGTTTGGAAAATGATGAACAGTACGAAGTTGGCGCTGAGCTAAACGTAGAACTGTTTAACGAAATCAAAAAAGTAGACGTTACTGGCACGTCGAAGGGTAAGGGCTTCCAAGGCGGCGTTAAGCGTTGGAACTTCCGTACTCAAGATATGAGCCACGGTAACTCTTTGTCTCACCGTGCTCCTGGTTCTATCGGTCAATGTCAGACTCCAGGTCGCGTATTCAAAGGCAAAAAAATGGCAGGTCATATGGGTGCTGAGCGTGTAACGACTCAAAACCTAGAGATCGTACGTGTTGACGCTGAGCGCAATCTGCTTCTTATTAAAGGTGCAGTCCCAGGTGCGACAGGTGGCAACGTGATCGTTAAACCAGCCGTTAAAGCGTAACGTCGAGGAGATAGTAATGGAATTGGTAGTCAAAGGCGCCGACGCGCTAACTGTTTCCGAAACTACCTTCGGGCGTGAATTCAACGAATCCCTGGTACACCAGGTAGTCGTTGCATACGCAGCTGGTGCCCGTCAAGGTACTCGCGCTCAGAAAACTCGTTCAGACGTATCTGGTGGCGGTGCTAAGCCATGGCGTCAGAAGGGTACTGGTCGCGCCCGTGCAGGTACAATCCGCAGCCCAATTTGGCGCAGCGGTGGTGTCACTTTCGCAGCTCGTCCTCAGGACCATAGCCAGAAAGTAAACAAAAAGATGTACCGCGGTGCTCTTAAGAGCATCCTATCAGAGCTAGTTCGTCAAGAGCGTTTAATCGTGGTTGATAACTTCTCTGTTGAAGCACCAAAAACTAAAGAGCTTGTCGCTAAGCTGAAAGAGCTTGAGCTAAGCGACGTTCTGATCGTCACTGCCGAAGTTGATGAGAACCTGTTCCTTGCGGCACGTAACCTGTATAAGGTTGACGTACGCGATGCAGATACCATCGACCCAGTTAGCTTGATCGCATTCGACAAAGTCGTGATGACTGCAGATGCAGTTAAACAAGTTGAGGAGATGCTGGCATGATCACTGAAGAGCGTATCCTAAAAGTTCTGCGTGCTCCGCACATCTCTGAAAAAGCGACGATGGCCGCTGAAAACAACAACACTGTTGTGTTTAAAGTAGCTAAAGAAGCAACGAAAAAAGAGATCAAAGCGGCAGTTGAAAAACTGTTCGAAGTTGAAGTGAAGTCTGTTCGTACCCTTCTCGTTAAGGGTAAGACCAAACGTCAAGGTATGCGTGAAGGCCGTCGTAGCGACTGGAAAAAAGCGTATGTTGCCTTGAAAGAAGGTCAGGACATCGACTTCGTTGGCGGCGCTGAGTAAGACGGAGGAGTAAAAGCAAATGGCTATTATGAAATGTAAGCCGACTTCACCGGGTCGTCGTCACCTTGTTAAAGTGGTTAACCATGATCTTTATAAAGGTAAACCATATGCACCACTGCTAGAGAAAAACTCTAAGTCAGGCGGTCGCAATAACAACGGTCGAATCACAGTGCGTCACATCGGTGGTGGTCACAAGCATCATTACCGTGTAATTGACTTCAAACGTACTAAAGACGGTATCCCAGCGAAAGTTGAGCGTCTTGAGTATGATCCAAACCGTAGTGCAAACATTGCGCTTGTACTGTATACGGATGGTGAACGTCGTTACATTATCGCACCGAAAGGCCTAAAAGCCGGTGATCAGATTCAATCTGGTGCAGATGCAGCAATCAAGGTAGGTAACAGCCTGCCAATGCGTAACATCCCAGTGGGTTCTACTATCCACAACATCGAGTTGAAACCTGGTAAAGGTGCTCAGCTTGCTCGTTCTGCGGGTGCTTATGCACAGATCGTTGCTCGTGACGGCGCGTACGTCACACTCCGCCTGCGCAGCGGTGAAATGCGCAAGGTTCTTGCTGAAGGTCGTGCGACCCTTGGTGAAGTGGGTAATTCAGAGCACATGCTACGCGAACTGGGTAAAGCCGGTGCCGCGCGCTGGAAAGGCGCACGTCCAAGCGTACGTGGTGTTGCAATGAACCCGGTTGATCACCCACACGGTGGTGGTGAAGGTCGTACCTCAGGTGGCCGTCATCCAGTAACACCTTGGGGTATGCCAACTAAAGGCTTCAAAACCCGTAAGAACAAACGTACCGACAAGTACATTGTACGTCGTCGTAACAAGTAATTATTATCAGAGGATAAGCCATGCCACGTTCTCTCAAGAAAGGTCCTTTTATTGACCTGCACTTGCTGAAGAAGGTAGAGAAAGCGGTGGAAAGCGGTGACAAGAAGCCTTTAAAGACTTGGTCCCGTCGTTCAATGATCATCCCACAGATGATCGGATTGACCATCGCTGTCCATAATGGTCGTCAGCACGTACCCGTTTTCGTTTCTGAAGAAATGATCGGTCACAAGCTCGGCGAGTTTGCACCAACACGTACTTATCGCGGCCACGCTGCTGATAAGAAAGCTAAGAAGCGTTAAGGGGTAAGAAATGGAAGCTATTGCTAAACATCGCTTTGCTCGTATCTCGCCTCAAAAAGCACGTTTGGTTGCGGATCAGGTGCGCGGTAAAGACGTAGCACAGGCACTGGAACTACTGACTTTCAGCGACAAAAAAGCTGCTGACTTGGTTAAGAAAGTGTTGGAATCTGCTATTGCAAACGCCGAGCATAACGAAGGTGCGGATATCGACGATTTAAGCGTCGCCAAAGTCTTCGTTGATGAAGGCCCAATCATGAAGCGTATTATGCCTCGTGCAAAAGGCCGTGCCGATCGCATCTTGAAGCGTTCTAGCCACATCACTGTTGTTGTAGCAGACCGCTAAGAGACGAGGAGATAAAGCAATGGGTCAAAAAGTACATCCTAATGGTATTCGTCTGGGCATTGTAAAGCCTTGGAATTCCACTTGGTTTGCTAATAACCAAGATTTCGCTGACAACCTAGACGGCGACTTTAAGGTACGTCAGTTCCTAACTAGTGAACTGAAAAAAGCGTCAGTATCTCGCATCGTTATCGAGCGTCCAGCTAAGAGTGTTCGTGTGACTATTCACACTGCGCGCCCTGGTGTGGTGATTGGTAAAAAAGGTGAAGATGTTGAGAAACTGCGCGCTCACGTTGCAAAACTGGCCGGTGTACCAGCGCAAATTAATATCGCTGAAGTACGTAAACCTGAGCTAGATGCGCAACTTGTTGGCGACAGCATCGCATCACAGCTAGAGCGTCGTGTTATGTTCCGTCGTGCCATGAAGCGCGCCGTACAAAACGCTATGCGCCTAGGTGCCAAAGGTATCAAAGTGGAAGTAAGCGGTCGTCTTGGCGGCGCTGAAATCGCTCGTACCGAGTGGTACCGTGAAGGACGTGTGCCATTGCACACGCTTCGTGCTGACATTGATTACGCAACTTCTTCTGCTCACACCCAGTACGGTGTTATCGGCATTAAAACCTGGATCTTCAAAGGCGAAGTCCTAGGTGGAATGGCTGAAGTAGAGCAAAAGGCTGACAAGCCGAAGAAGCAGCGTAAAGGCCGTAAGTAAGGAGTCTATCGATGCTTCAACCAAAACGTACTAAGTTCCGCAAGACTTTTAAAGGTCGTAACCGCGGTCTGGCGCACGGTACTGACGTAAGCTTCGGTACCTATGGCCTAAAAGCTGTTGGTCGCGGTCGTATCACTGCGCGTCAAATTGAGGCGGCTCGTCGTGCGATGACTCGTCACATTAAACGTCAAGGCCAAATCTGGATTCGTGTCTTCCCCGACAAACCAATTACTGGTAAGCCGTTGGAAGTTCGTATGGGTAAGGGTAAAGGTTCAGTTGATTACTGGGTTGCCCAAATCCAACCAGGCAAAGTCCTGTACGAAATGGATGGTGTTCCTGAATCACTGGCTCGCGAAGCGTTTGAATTAGCTTCACGTAAGCTACCGATCAAAACCACTTTCGTAACTAAGGCGGTGATGTGATGAAAGCACAAGAACTACGTGAAAAGACTGTTGAGCAGCTGAATGAAGAGCTTATGGGTCTGCTACGTGAGCAGTTTAACCTGCGCATGCAAGCGGCTACAGGCCAACTTCAGCAAACTCACACTCTGAAAGCTGTTCGTCGCGATATCGCACGTGTAAAAACCGTACTGACTGAGAAGGCTAACGCATAATGAGCGAGAACATCCGCACTCAGCAAGGTCGCGTCATCAGCGACAAAGGCGATAAAACTATCGTCGTTGCTATCGAGCGTTTTGTGAAACACCCAATCTACGGTAAGTACATCAAGCGCACGAGTAAGCTACATGTACACGATGAATCTAACCAGTGTAACCAAGGTGATACTGTTGAGGTTCGTGAGTGTCGTCCAATTTCTAAGCGTAAGTCTTGGACATTGGTTCGCGTTGTTGAAAAATCACGCATCTAAGCGATTTTTCAGACAATAATAAGTCAAACGGCTCTCATTCGGGGGGCCGTTTATTTTTTATCTACCCATCTGGTCAAAATAGTGTTATTATTCGCCGCCCTTGTAAAAAGGCAGCCCGACCCGAGATGGGTCTAGATGTAATAACAGCGGAGCACTAACAATGATCCAAATGCAAAGTATGCTGGACGCAGCCGACAACTCCGGCGCTCGCAGTGTAATGTGTATTAAGGTTCTGGGTGGCTCTCACCGTCGTTACGCCCACGTTGGCGACATCATCAAAGTTACCGTTAAGGATTCAATTCCTCGCGGTAAAGTGAAAAAAGGTGATGTGCTTAAGGCGGTGGTAGTTCGCACCCGTAAAGGCGTACGTCGTCCAGACGGCTCTGTCATTCGCTTCGACCGCAATGCTTGCGTGTTGTTGAACAACACGAACGAGCAACTAGTCGGCACACGTATCTTTGGCCCTGTGACACGTGAACTTCGTAACGAGAAGTTTATGAAAATTGTGTCTCTGGCGCCTGAAGTTCTGTAAGGAGCGATCTCATGGCAGCTAAAATCCGTCGTAACGACGAAGTTATCGTTCTTGCCGGTAAAGATAAAGGCAAGAAAGGTAAAGTATCTAAGGTTCTACCAACCGGTAAAGTTATCGTTGAAGGTATTAACCTCGTGAAGAAGCACCAGAAGCCGGTTCCGGCTCTGGGCACTCAAGGTGGCATTGTTGAACAAGAAGCCGCTATTGATGTTTCTAACGTGGCTATCTTTAACGCAGCAGCTGGTAAAGGTGACCGTGTAGGCTTCCGATTTGAAGACGGCAAAAAAGTGCGTTTTTTCAAGTCGAATGGCGAAACTATTAAGTAATTCTGGAGTAGTACAATGGCGAAACTGCATGATTACTACAAAGAGACAGTTGTAGCTGAGCTATCTAAGCAATTTGGTTACAAAAGCATCATGCAAGTCCCAGGGATCGAGAAGATCACCCTTAACATGGGTGTGGGCGAAGCTCTGAACGACAAAAAACTGCTTGAAAATGCAGCTGCTGATATGACCGCGATTTCTGGTCAAAAGCCGCTCATCACTAAAGCACGTAAGTCAGTCGCAGGCTTCAAGATCCGTGAGGGCTACCCAATTGGTTGTAAAGTAACCCTACGTGGCGAGCGTATGTGGGACTTCTTCGAGCGCTTAATCGCGATCGCAGTTCCTCGTATCCGTGATTTCCGTGGCCTGAACCCGAAAGCGTTCGATGGTCGTGGTAACTACAGCATGGGCGTTCGCGAGCAAATCATCTTCCCTGAGATTGACTATGACAAAGTCGATCGTATCCGTGGTCTTGATATTACTATCACTACTACTGCAGGTACAGATGAGGAAGGTCGAGCTCTGCTGGCTGCCTTTAACTTCCCATTCCGTAAGTAAGGTGAAGGGTTACTGTTATGGCTAAAAAATCGATGAAAGCACGTGATGTAAAACGTGCGAAGCTCGCAGCGCGCTACGCTGAAAAGCGTGCCAACCTGCGTGCGACCATTAAAAGTGTCAACACGTCAGACGAAGAGCGTTGGGACGCAGTCCTGAAGCTTCAGTCGCTACCGCGTGATTCTGCGAAGTCTCGTCAGCGTAACCGCTGCAACCAGACTGGTCGTCCACATGGCTACCTACGCAAATTCGGCCTAAGCCGAATCAAGGTTCGTGAAGCTTGCATGAAAGGCGAGATTCCGGGTCTGCGTAAGGCAAGCTGGTAATTGAATCACGGGAGTAAAGACTTATGAGCATGCAAGATCCGATTTCGGATATGCTGACCCGCTTACGCAACGGTCAGACAGCAAAGAAAGTTGCTGTTAAAATGCCTTCGTCAAAGCTAAAGGTGGCAATTGCTGAGCTACTAAAAGCAGAAGGTTACGTGGCTGATGTCGCAGTAAATAGCGACGACAAGCCTGAACTGGAAGTGACGTTGAAATACTTCGAATCTAAACCAGTTATCGAGCAAATCCAACGAGTTAGCCGTCCGGGCCTGCGCATCTACAAAAAGAAAGATGAGTTGCCTTCAGTGATGGGTGGCCTTGGTATTGCGGTTGTATCAACTTCGAAAGGTTTGATGACCGATCGCGCAGCTCGCAAAGCGGGTCTGGGCGGTGAAATCATCTGCTACGTAGCGTAATAAGGAGTAGGAAATGTCTCGTGTTGCAAAAGCACCTGTCGTAGTTCCTGCCGGCGTAGAGGTGAAACTTGACGGTCAGGACATCACTGTAAAAGGAAGCAAAGGCGAACTTAGCCGCACGCTTCACGATATGGTGGCAGTAAACCAAGAAGAAAACACCATTACCTTCGCACCAAGTGTGGAACACGCTAAAGCATGGGCTCATGCTGGTACAGCGCGCGCACTGGTCAACAGCATGGTTGTTGGTGTAACAGAAGGCTTTACCAAGAAACTGATCCTGAAAGGTGTTGGTTATCGTGCAAACATTGCCGGTAACAAACTTAACCTGACACTTGGTTTCTCTCACCCGGTAGAACACGTTCTGCCTGAGGGTGTAAAAGCAGAGTGCCCAAGCCAAACTGAAATTGTTATCAGCGGTGCTGATAAACAAGCAGTTGGCCAGGTTGCTGCTGAAATCCGCGCATACCGCAAGCCAGAGCCTTACAAAGGTAAAGGTGTTCGTTACGCTGACGAAGCTGTGCGTACTAAAGAAGCTAAGAAGAAGTAAGGTAACACTATGGATAAGAAAGCATCTCGTATCCGTCGTGCGACCAAAGCACGACGCAAGATCGCGGAAATGGGTGCGACTCGCCTGGTGGTACACCGTACTCCACGTCATGTGTACGCACAGGTTATCGCTGGTAATGGCGCGGAAGTTATCGCCGCCGCTTCTACCGTAGAAAAAGCGATCCGTGAACAAGTTAAGAGCACCGGGAACAAAGACGCCGCTGCAGCCGTGGGTAAGATCATTGCTGAGCGAGCGAAGGAAAAAGGCATCGAAGCTGTTGCTTTTGACCGTTCCGGTTTCCAATACCACGGCCGTGTGGCTGCACTGGCAGATGCTGCCCGTGAAGCTGGTCTGAAATTCTAAGGTAGGTGGAAGATGGCTAACGATAAACAACAAAGTGATTTGCATGAGAAGCTGATCGCTGTAAACCGTGTATCTAAGACGGTTAAAGGTGGTCGCATCTTTACCTTCACCGCACTAACAGTGGTAGGTGATGGTAACGGTCGCGTTGGTTTCGGTTACGGTAAAGCCCGTGAAGTACCAGCAGCGATCCAGAAATCAATGGAAAAGGCGCGTCGTAACATGATTACTATCGCGCTGAACGACGGTACCCTGCACCATGCTGTAAAAGGCCGCCACACTGGTTCTAAAGTGTATATGCAGCCAGCATCAGATGGTACAGGTATCATCGCAGGTGGTGCGATGCGTGCCGTGCTTGAAGTAGCAGGCGTCCAAAACGTTCTGGCGAAAGCATACGGTTCTACCAACCCAATCAACATCGTTCGTGCAACGATCGATGGCCTGGGTGGTACGAAGTCTCCAGAAATGGTAGCTGCTAAACGTGGCATGCCTGTTAACGAAATTCTGGGGTAATCGACATGGCTAAGACAATTAAAGTAACTCAGACTCGTAGCGTTATCGGCCGTTTGCCGAAACACAAAGCGACCCTGCGTGGCTTGGGCCTACGTCGCATCAACCACACTGTTGAACTTGAAGATACACCGTGTATTCGCGGTATGATCAACAAAGTCAACTACATGGTTAAAGTGGAGGAGTAATCACATGCGTTTGAATACTCTATCTCCGGCTGCAGGCTCAAAGCCTTCTGCGAAGCGTGTAGGCCGTGGTATTGGTTCAGGCCTGGGTAAAACCGGTGGCCGTGGTCACAAAGGTCAGAAATCACGTTCAGGTGGTTCAGTACGCCCAGGTTTCGAAGGCGGTCAAATGCCTTTGAAACAGCGTCTGCCAAAATTCGGTTTTACTTCGCGTAAAGGCCTGACTTCAGCTGAGGTTCGTTTAGGCGAGCTGGCTAAAGTTGATGGTGACGTCGTAAGCCTTGAGTCGCTAAAAGCGGCAAACGTTGTTGCACAAGACACTCGTACGGCGAAAATCGTACTGTCTGGCGAAATCGCTCGTGCAGTAACCGTTAAAGGTGTTCGTGTCACTAAAGGCGCTAAAGCGGCAATCGAAGCTGCAGGCGGTAAAATCGAGGAATAATTAGCTCGAGGACGAGGTACAGATGGCAAAACAACCAGGACAAAACTTCAGTAGTGCAAAAGGCGGAGTTGCGGAGCTGAAAAGTCGCCTACTTTTTGTAGCAATGGCATTATTGGTATTCCGTGCCGGCTCTTTTGTGCCCATTCCTGGTATTGACGCTGCTGTACTTGCCGATCTGTTCGAACAGCAACAAGGGACCATCATTGACTTGGTTAACATGTTCTCTGGTGGTGCCCTTGAGCGTGCCTCGATACTGGCACTGGGCATTATGCCGTATATTTCGGCGTCGATTATTGTTCAGTTATTGTCAGTCGTTCATCCCGCATTAGCGGAATTGAAAAAAGAGGGTGAGTCTGGTCGTCGTAAGATAAACCAGTACACTCGCTACGGCACGTTGGTGTTGGCAACGTTCCAAGCAATTGGAATCGCGACCGGGTTACCAAGTATGATGCCGGGTCTGGTGATTAATCCAGGTCCTGCGTTTTACTTTACTGCGGTAGTTAGTTTGGTGACCGGTACCATGTTTTTGATGTGGTTAGGTGAACAAATTACCGAGCGCGGCATTGGTAACGGTATTTCGTTGATTATTTTCACCGGGATCGTCGCGGGTCTGCCACCCGCAATTGGACAGACAATAGAGCAAGCGCGTCAAGGCGACATGTCTCCGCTTCTCTTGCTAGGTATCGCAGTTATCGTATTGGCTGTCGTCTACTTTGTGGTCTTCATGGAGCGTGGTCAACGTCGTATCGTTGTTAACTACGCTAAGCGGCAACAAGGTCGTCGTGTTTTTGCAGCGCAAAGCACGCATCTGCCTCTTAAGATCAACATGGCAGGCGTTATTCCTGCGATTTTTGCATCAAGTATCATTCTGTTCCCTGGCACGCTTGCTAACTGGTTTGGTAAGGGTGATCAGACAAGCTGGCTGACCGATGTGTCTTTGGCACTGAGTCCGGGACAACCAGCGTATGTGATACTTTATGCGGCAGCGATTATCTTCTTCTGCTTTTTCTATACGGCGTTGGTATTTAACCCGCGAGAAACTGCAGATAACTTGAAGAAGTCAGGGGCGTTCGTACCTGGTATTCGCCCGGGTGAGCAGACTGCTAGATACATTGATAAAGTAATGACACGTTTGACCCTAGCGGGCGCCATGTATATTACCTTTATCTGTCTGATCCCCGAGTTCATGATGATTGCGTGGGATGTCCACTTTTACTTTGGTGGTACATCACTACTTATCGTAGTAGTCGTAATCATGGACTTTATGGCTCAAGTTCAGACTCATTTGATGTCTCAACAATATGAGTCCGTGTTGAAAAAAGCCAACCTAAAAGGCTACGGCCGCTAATAGGTTGTCTATTTACGGAGTTTAGCAATGAAAGTTCGTGCTTCCGTTAAGAAAATCTGCCGTAACTGTAAAGTGATCAAACGTAACGGTACCGTTCGTGTGATCTGCAGTGAGCCAAAGCACAAGCAACGCCAAGGCTAATAGCAGAATATTTTTCTTGCAAAATGAGGTCAGGCTGGCTACATTAGCCAGCCCACCTTTTGTATGTGCAAAAGAAGTGGCTATGCCGCTGCGTATCCTCGACGGGCTCTGCAGCGGTTCTACTTGAAAAGTACTAGGAGTGAATAGTGGCCCGTATAGCAGGCATTAACATTCCTGATCAAAAGCACGCTGTAATCGCATTGACTGCGATTTACGGTGTCGGCAAAACCACCTCTCAAGCTATTCTAGCTGATGTCGGTATTGCTGAAAGCACTAAGATCAGTGAACTATCAGAAGAACAGATCGACCAATTGCGTGACGGTGTGGCTAAATACACCGTAGAAGGCGATCTACGTCGTGAAATTTCCATGAACATCAAGCGTCTTATGGACCTTGGTTGTTACCGCGGTTTGCGTCATCGTCGCAGCTTGCCACTTCGTGGCCAGCGTACGAAGACCAACGCTCGTACCCGTAAGGGTCCGCGCAAACCGATCAAGAAATAATCGGGGTAGGTGAGTACTATGGCTAAACAAGCAACTCGTGCACGCAAACGCGTACGCAAGCAAGTCGCTGATGGCGTTGCGCACATTCATGCGTCTTTCAATAACACAATCGTGACGATTTCTGACCGTCAAGGCAATGCTCTAGCATGGGCAACTGCCGGTGGTTCAGGCTTCCGTGGCTCTCGTAAGTCAACTCCATACGCTGCGCAGGTTGCTGCTGAGCGTTGTGGTGAAATGGCTAAAGAGTACGGCCTGAAAAACCTCGAAGTGATGGTTAAAGGTCCAGGTCCAGGCCGCGAGTCTACTATTCGTGCCCTGAACGCTGCGGGCTTCCGCATCACTAACATTGTCGATGCGACGCCAATCCCGCATAACGGTTGTCGTCCACCTAAGAAACGCCGCGTTTAATACGCACTAGCGCTGTTTCTTAGAATATTGGAGAAAGATCATGGCAAGATATTTGGGTCCTAAGCTGAAGCTTAGCCGTCGCGAAGGTACTGACTTGTTCCTTAAGTCAGGCGTACGCGCGATTGATACCAAGTGTAAAATCGATAACGTCCCAGGCGTTCACGGTCAGCGTCGCGGCCGTTTGTCTGACTATGGCGTTCAGCTTCGTGAGAAGCAAAAAGTTCGTCGTATGTACGGCGTAATGGAAAAGCAGTTCCGTAACTACTATAAAGACGCTGCCCGCATCAAGGGCAATACAGGTGAAAACCTGCTTCAGCTTCTTGAAGGTCGTCTAGATAACGTAGTTTACCGCATGGGCTTTGGTGCCACTCGCGCCGAATCACGTCAGCTGGTAAGCCACAAAGCGATCCTAGTTAACGGCAAAGTTGTTAACGTACCTTCTTTCAAGGTTTCGGCAAACGACGTGGTTAGCATTCGCGAGAAGGCGAAGAACCAGGCGCGCATTAAAGCAGCTCTAGAAGTTGCGGCACAGCGCGAACTGCCAACTTGGATCGAAGTAGACAGCAAGAAGATGGAAGGCACATTCAAACGCCTACCAGAGCGTTCTGATTTGTCTGCTGACATCAACGAACACCTGATCGTCGAGCTTTACTCTAAGTAAAGCTGAACTAAAGAGAGGACATAATGCAGGGTTCTGTAACAGAATTTCTTAAGCCGCGTCTGGTTGATATTGAACAAGTTAGCTCGACGCACGCAAAAGTAACTCTTGAACCTCTAGAGCGTGGCTTTGGCCATACTCTGGGGAATGCGCTACGTCGTATCCTACTTTCATCTATGCCAGGCTGTGCGGTGACGGAAGTTGAAATTGACGGCGTATTGCACGAGTACAGCACCAAAGAAGGGGTTCAGGAAGACATCCTGGAAATCCTACTTAACCTTAAAGGCCTAGCCGTTAAGGTTGAGGGTAAAGATGAAGTTATCCTTACTCTGACCAAGTCTGGTGCAGGCCCTGTTGTTGCAGGCGACATCACCCATGATGGTGGTGTTGAGATTGCGAACCCAGAACACGTTATCTGCCACCTGACTGATGCAAACGCGGAAATTAGCATGCGTATCAAGGTAGAACGTGGTCGTGGCTATGTACCAGCGTCTGCGCGTATCGATAGCGAAGACGACGAGCGTCCCATTGGTCGCCTACTTGTCGATGCAACGTTTAGCCCAGTAGATCGTATTGCTTACAATGTTGAAGCAGCACGTGTTGAACAGCGTACCGACCTTGATAAGTTAGTCATCGATATGGAAACTAACGGTACACTGGATCCTGAGGAAGCGATTCGCCGTGCGGCAACCATCCTAGCTGAACAGTTGGATGCGTTTGTTGATTTACGCGACGTACGTGTCCCTGAGGAGAAAGAAGAGAAGCCAGAGTTCGATCCGATCCTACTGCGTCCTGTAGACGATCTTGAACTAACTGTTCGCTCTGCAAACTGTTTGAAAGCAGAAGCGATTCACTATATCGGTGATCTGGTACAGCGTACTGAGGTTGAGCTTCTTAAAACACCAAACCTTGGTAAGAAGTCTTTGACAGAGATTAAAGACGTGCTGGCATCACGTGGTCTATCTCTAGGCATGCGCCTAGAAAACTGGCCGCCAGCATCAATCGCTGAAGATTAATCAGTTACTGATTATTTAGTTAGAAGGATTAGGTCATGCGCCATCGTAAGAGTGGTCGTCAACTCAATCGCAACAGCAGCCATCGTAAAGCGATGTTCAGCAACATGGCTAGCTCGCTGGTAACTCACGAAGTTATCAAAACAACTTTGCCTAAGGCAAAAGAGCTGCGTCGCGTTATTGAACCGTTGATTACCTTAGCTAAGAACGACAGTGTTGCTAACCGTCGTGTAGCGTTCGCTCGCACTCGTAACGACGAAGTAGTAGCGAAACTGTTTAATGAACTCGGCCCACGTTTTGCTTCACGTGCAGGCGGTTACACTCGCATTTTGAAATGCGGTGTTCGCTCAGGTGATAAAGCCCCTATGGCTTACATCGAGCTCGTAGATCGCCCAGAGCAAGACGCTGAGGAAGCTGCAGAATAAGTTATTTATTTTTGTAGTGCATTTAGAAAAGCCAGGCTTATGCCTGGCTTTTTCTTTATCTAAAATTATCTTTTTTACGTAAGCCGCGATATTGCATCAATGAGTAAAAATATTATTGGTGACGCTTTTCGTCACTCTAATCGTTCTAATAGATCTCGTCGGTGTTAAGAATAGCCGGACAGTTTTGAACAAAATACGCCCAATGTGGGGGCAAAGTCAGCAACAAGGTTTAATTTTGAACAAACAAAAAAGAAAATGAAATTTATTATTGACGGTTGTCACGTTTTCTCTAGAATGCAGCCTACTTAACGCGAAGACAACGCGTTAGGGGAATCAAAAAGAGGTTTTGTTTCGGCCCTAAGGGTTGAAAATAAAAGATAAAATCTCTTCTTGACTTTAACGGCAAGGCGCGTAAGATACGCAGCCCTGACCAAGCGAAGCGCAGCTTCGCACAGTCAACGCTCTTTAACAATTTGACCTATGCAATCTGTGTGGGCACTCGTTGAGAATAGACAAAAAGATTTATTCGATGAACTGAGTGACCAATACGAAACAACGTTTACGTTGTTCGGCACAGTCAATTCGTTTGTCTCGCAAGAGACGAACAAAACAGTATTTATCGAGCCGTTTGTCTTTTCTTTGGGAAAGCAAACACCAAAACTTTAATTGAAGAGTTTGATCATGGCTCAGATTGAACGCTGGCGGCAGGCCTAACACATGCAAGTCGAGCGGAAACGGCAGTATTGAAGC
>NZ_MUFD01000042.1:0-15147 GCF_001995405.1 Salinivibrio sp. AR640
ATATAAAAAGGTATATATATAAAAAGGTATATGGAAATACTAAGTACGCTATTTGTGGACTATATGAACCATTCAAAGTCCATAATGACTAACTGTGATAATCATTTAATTAGAATTATGACTAAATATAATTTGGGTCAATTATCTTCTTTTATGGTATGTAATCGGGTGCATGATGGTTCTTATGAAGATATAGTAAATAAGAGTACATGTTTGAATGTGTCTTCTTTCTACTGGGTGAAACGACAATTAGAAACTGCGCGAAATATGGCAACATAACAAATAAGAATAAGTGTCGCGCAGCCGACACTTTATTTGTTTGCCCAGCGAAGCTGGCAAACCCGTCAGGTTGAAAGAAACCTGAATCGCCCCGACTGAGGGGAAGATAATCCGACTCGCAAGGGCGTTGCTGGCCAACGGCAGGGTCTGAAGGAAGCGATAGGAAGTTAGAGGCACACAACGCAAGTGAACCTGTTTCGGCTTGATAGGTGGGTAAACGTGCAAAATAGCGTGAAGCCCAATACTCAGTCAGACCTATCAAGTGCTTGAGGGTGGCGTCTCTGACAGGGAGCCAGTGCAGTAACTGGGGAAGCCTGGCACCCCATCCAGAGAAGCACTGGAAGCGTTCATCAAGAGGCAACTCAAGGTGAACGTTGGTGTGAGGTGGCAGATGAATCCGTAGTAGTGAGTAAGGCTCGGCCTAAGAAAGCCAGTAATGGTGTGGAGGAGAAAACCGAGCTGACCATCGGCACAGTGTCTGATGGAGCACCGTTCAGCCAAAAGCGAATCGGTGTTGCGAAGGGAGGAAGTACACTTTAAAGACTGTGATGAGCAGATGTTTTTTTTGATAGTACCCAAATCGATTAGCTATCGAGGTATTCCGAACCGGTCACCTTAGGAATAAGGCTCTGGAACGAGAAACCGTACACGGGAGTAACTCGGACACTGTTTAGTAAATTGCCCTTGAGCTAGAAGGCTAAACGACCAAGTGAAACAAACCCATATCGACAAAGCGCATCCTGCCCCCACACAGCACACAACCCAAGAGGACAGAGTGAGAGTTTATTACAGCCTGTATGGTCACCTGCTGGACAAGCAACGACTGTACAACGGATTTAAAAAGGTGTGGAAAGCAAAAGGCGCGGCCGGAATAGATAGGCAGAGCCTGAGTGACTTCGCCTCGGATCTGAGTAATCAACTCGACCAACTGCTCTTTGAGCTCCAAACCAAGCAATACAAGCCACAACCGGTCAAGCGGGTAGAGATCCCCAAAGACGACGGTGGTGTAAGGTTACTTGGTATCCCGACGGTTCGGGATAGAGTTGTCCAGCAAACCCTGAACGACCTACTCACGCCCATCTTCGAGGCACAGTTCCACCCATCAAGTTTTGGGTACAGACCGCATCGAGGGTGCCACGACGCTATCAACAAAGCCACGATGTTCATTCGCCGCTATGGGCTAAACCATGTCGTGGATATGGACCTGTCGAAATGCTTCGATAAACTCGACCATGAGCTTATCATCAAAAGCATACGCAGACGGGTCACGGATAGCAGCGTGCTAGCGCTGCTCAGGCAGTTCCTGAAAAGTGGGGTAATGGTCGAAGGCAACTGGCAGTCGACAGAAATAGGCAGTCCGCAAGGTGGGGTGATCAGTCCACTGATCGCTAATATCTATTTGGACGCTTTCGATCAAGCAATGCGAGAGCGGGGGCACCGAATAGTACGCTATGCGGACGATATTCTGATTTTCTGTCGAAGCCGAGCAGGGGCGGAAAATGCCCTTGTACAAGCGACAAAGATACTGGAGCAAACGCTGAAGCTAAGCGTGAATCAACAAAAGTCCCACATCGCGCATAGCGATGAGGGTGTGAAGTTCCTAGGGGTAGAGATCGGGCGAACACATACCCGAATCCAACCGAAGAAACTAGCAGGGTTCAAAGCAAAGCTGAAGCGGATGACGAAACGGAACAGTGGAAAACCGCTACCGGTCATCATCAAGATGCTAAACCCCGTGATACGAGGATTTAGTCAATACTTCAGGATCGCCAATGCCAACAGGGAGTTCAAGAAGCTAGCCGGTTGGCTGAGACGCAGGCTACGCAGCATACAACTTAGACTGTGGAAGAAGCCGTCAAGGCTACATCGCAGACTGAGACAGCGAGGTTATAAACCGCCATTTAAATGGATAAGCATGACCAGCTGGAGAAATGCAGCGAGCCCGCTAGCAAGCTATGCAATGCCCAACCAGTGGTTCGATGAGCTGGGGTTAGTTAATCTTGAACACGTAAGGACAGGGCATGTGTTTAGCATTTATGCTGAATGGAAGTGTGCATGAGCCGTATACGAGGTCCGTATGTACGGTTCTGTGAGAGGGATGAGGCGGCAACGCCTCACCCTACTCGATGGGTGTTGAACAAGCCCGTTGCTTTATTAAGTAAATAGCTCGAATGCGCATAGGTAGGCGCTGCGTCTGGCACTTTTTTCAGCGCGAGCGCAGCCAGGAAGTGAGCAGATAGACCTCACTTCAATACGTTACGTTAACGATGTGGTTTTTGTCGGTTTGCTCTCCTGTGTTTAAGTGAACGCCATTCTCCTTATTCTGTTCGCCTTTCGGCTACCTCGGTCGTGTCACGCCCACGCAGACCATGAGCCGCTCCCCGCATGTAGGACAACATCGTGTCGTATGCTGCTTAGGGGCCGCCTCAACGGGCAAGGTCTGGTGTGCCATGTGAAGCAACATACGTTGAATATGGTATCGCTTGTGTTTGGCGCTGCCATGCAATAAGCCATAGTCACGCACGCGTTGTAGCCCTTTGGGTAAGACATGCTGAAGTATTAACATCAGAAACTGATTGGTAGGCAACGAGCGGGTCGCCGATTGATTTGTCTGGCTGTCGGTGTACCGGAAGGTCACCTGATGGTCACTGATGTCGATGATATCTTTGTCGGGCGTGCGGATAAAGATACTGTTGATTGGCAGAGTAGGAAGAAACATAGGCGTTATACGCCAAAGATTGGGTTCACATCTATACTCTTATGCAAGATTCTGATGATCTGGATGTTTTGGCTACCAATTTGTTGATAAAAAATAACATGGCTTCCTTGTGGAAATTTTCGGTAGCCATCTCTGATTTCATCACAAGTTTTACCAATATCAGGATTTTCAGCGAGTAGCCAAAATGATTCATCGAATTGTTTGAGGTAAATATTACGTTGCTCGCGGCCCCACCTGCGGGAGGTAAACAAGGCAATGTCTTTTAAATCAGACTTTGCCTTGTTGGTTAGTTGAAATGGTTTCATTTTCTCTCTTCGCTATCTAGTTCACTGATAAACGAATCGAGGTCATAATCAGCCATACCACTTTCTTCACCTTCAACGAGTAGTTGTCGTAAAGTGTTTATTTTCGTTTCTTGTGTTTCGAGTAAACGTAGAGCGGAACGAATTACTTCACTTGCTGAGCCATAGCGTCCACTTTGGATTTGGTTACTGATGAAGCTATCAAAGTGTTCGCCGAGAGTGATGCTAGTATTTTTAGCCATTGCAATCTCCTAATACCAAATAGTACCTAATTATGGTATTAATTTGAGGTGATCGCAAGTGGCGCACAACAAACCAGTATGTCGTCAAGCACTAAATTTTAGCGAGATTTTTATGTCTGTGAGCATCGAATTTAAGATCACTACCATCTTGCGCATACAGGCAATAATGGCGACTTTTTTCGGCTTTTTAGCGGCGACTAATCGGGTATACGTGGCTTTAGAAACAGGATTACATTGCATCGCAGACATCATCGCCATATACAACACGGTACGAACTTGAGCACGTCCACCTTGGATCACTCGTTTGCTTTTATACCGTCCACTTTCTTTTGTCACGGGTTTAACATCAATGAGTGATGCCGCTTGTTTGTTAGTTATGTGTATTTCTAGCTTGGAGGTTAGATGGAATCGGTTAATGTAGCATTAAACCCGCTGGATTGGTCTGGTGTTTCAGCAATTACATCAATCCTGATGCTTCTCATCAATTTTTTCTTACTCGTGTCGGTAATTTTTGCTTACCGCACCATCAAAGAGGAAGTAAAAAATAGGGACAGTACCCTGCTGCTTTGGGCAATGGATGAAATGTCAAAGATCAAGTCAGACCTATCATTGCTTCATAATGCAGGCGATTATTCAAACGGAGAGCTAGGGAGCGAAGACCATGAGGTCGCTTGGTCTAAAGAAACCGTTGATGCAGCGTATCGTGTCAGTATTGTGATGCAACGATTGTCCTATATGGCTATGTCAGGGCTTATTAGTCGAGAGCATTTTTCAAAAATGTGGGGTCCTGCTTTTATAAAGGCCTGGGATTCGTTAGAGCCGTATATCCATCACAAGCGCTTTCTAAATGGTGAACCTTTGACTCTCGCAGAGGGCGCCTACAGCCGGAATGATTTCGAAAAATATGCCCTGTACTGTAGGGATCTAAACACATAACACGGCCAAGCAAGGCGGCGCCCTTTGACCTTTAAATTGCGCCTTTGGCTCCATTCCAAGGGTGCGCATGCTGCAAGCGTTATAAAACTAGGAAGTTACGGATGATCAAGGAAGTTGGAAGCACAGTAATTCAAGAGTTTCACAAAGCTCAATGTCATTGTGGTTCAGTCGAGTTTGAGCTGCACTTGCCACAGGGCATCGAAAAGCCTAGGCGTTGTGATTGCTCGATATGCCGTCGTAAAGGAGCAATAGTAGCCTCAGTAAAATTGGATGGCATTCGTATTTTGAAAGGTAAAGAGCATTTAAAACTTTATCAATTCAATACGAATACAGCAAAGCATTACTTCTGCTCAAACTGCGGTATTTATACACATCACCAAAGGCGTTCAGATCCAAGTGAGTATGGTTTTAATGTGGGTTGCTTAAACGGGGTAAATCCATTTGATTTAGGTGATGTTGTAACAAATGATGGGGTTAATCATCCAGCGGACAAACGATAACGACTTATGAAGGATATAGACATGCGTGATCATTACGATTTTTCTGAGTCCGTTAAGAATCCATACGCCAAGAAGCTCAAGAAGCAGGTTACGATCCGGCAGGTGTCGGAAAGGCAAAAGATCCGACCAAAAAGTGGGTAGATAGGCTGTCACGCTCACGCAGACCATGAGCCGCTCCCCGCATGAAGGATAACATCGTGTCGTATGCTGCTCAGAGGTCGCCTCAATGGGCCAGATCTGAACAACTATCCTGACATCGGGAGATTCAGTGCTGTCCATATTGTGGTTAGAAGTTAGAACGAGAACTTACCCAGCAAAAGCAACCTTACTATTACCATTTCGACGCCTGCTAATTAGGCTGTTGATCTATGTTTTTTTAGTACGTCGTCAATCACTCGTTTTTGGCGAGGTTTTTATCTCACATTACGCCGTCTCTGAGCATTGGACTTACGATCACCGTCATATTACCAACGGTGCAGGTTCATTCTTTTAATGCGATTTATTACGCAGTTTGGATCGCCTGCTATCGAAGAAGGACGATGAGGCTCAGTCAAGCCTGAAGTGATGACTTTGCCTTAAATGAACACAATTGATAGGGAATAGAGAGTAAACCTGATATGATCCATGTCTTCCAGTTTTCACGTTGATAGCACTGGATTTACCTAAGACTAGGAACTATTTTGACCAATAATGACATTTTACGCCGTGTACGCTATACATTTGATTTAAAAGATAATGTAACGACTGAGATCTTCGCTTTAGCCGATTATACAGTGACCAATGATCAAGTCAGTCGCTGGCTGAAAAAAGAAGACGATGAATATTTTGTTAAACTTAGCGATACAGAACTAGCGATATTTCTGAATGGCTTTATCAATCTTAAACGTGGTAAACGAGACGGTGAGCAGCCTAAGCCAGAGCAAAGGCTAAGTAATAATATCGTTTTTCAAAAATTACGCATTGCTTTGAACTTAAAAGCAGACGATATTTTAGATATTCTGCAGCTTGCCGATTTTCGATTAAGTAAGCATGAGCTCAGTGCCTTTTTCCGTAAACCGGATAATAAGCACTATAAAGAGTGCAAAGACCAAGTGCTGCGAAACTTCTTATCAGGCCTCCAGCGTCAGTTACGTCCAAGTAGTGACCAATTCGATGTAGAATAAGCGATAACACTGTCAAATAGCTTCCTCATCTGCGTGCCTAGCAGCATGAGGATGACTATTTACCAGAAACACGTATAAAAGGATTTCGCTCCCTGCTGTCGCCGGACGCTCGTTCCTCGCGCCACTTATTGCGGGCATTTTCTATGTCAGGGAAGATCGAGAGATTAAATGAAAATTAAGCATTTATCTGTTAACTCATGCCGACCGAAGCGTAGCTCGGAGATTTTAGCTGAGCTGACAAATGGTGAGGCTAAAGCATTTCCTTCAAAGACGATGACTGGTGCATGGATGTGTGTTTGGAGCGAGAGTGATAACGAACTAATAGAGCTCATTCCAGTGCAGTATAAATTGAAGTTTGGCGACTTAGCTGCAATTTATGAAGAGCAAGGTGAAAAGCAAAATTTTCATGCATCTCACTTTATGCTCGAAGCAAACAAAACGGTAGATGAGTTAGTTGCGATAGCAGATAAATATCAATTAACTTATCGATTTAGAAAACACTTTGGCGGTCCTTTGTATGAGATTTGGCTAGAAGATGGCCTGCTAGTTGAATTTTGGTCTGCCGAAATTTCAAAACTTTAAGTGTCGCGTAGCCGGCACTTTTGACTAAGTATGGAGTAAAAAGCGATGGATAGCATTGATAAATCTTGGCTTGCGCGTTTGGGCGTGAGTCATATTGAGAGCAACTATATTTTCACTGGTTGTGAATACTATAAACGAGGCGGCGAAGAGGGTTTAGCGTTTCTGTATGCGTCTGATAACCTGACACTGGTCAGCTGCAATGAAGACGTTCGCACACATCTAGAAAAATCTAAGCTGCGATAGCTGTATGACTATATCGACGATGTGAACTCTCAAGCGTTTGAGATCTGTATTGATGATATTGACTATTATCTATCAGGTCATGTTTGTGACGCTAAATCAAAGGTAGAGGTTGTTCAGCTCACGCTGGACGCCCATCGGGAGCACATCGAACAATTTATTACAGGGTTTGATGAGGAAGAATTATTTAAAGCGGATTTTAGTCTGGACTCAGACTATTTCTATATGGCATATCTGGAAGGTCAGCCTGTTGGGATCATTGCATCATATTGTGGTGTCGAGCCCTTTGAATCGCTGTCTATCTTAGTGACACCAAACTGTCGTCAGCGCGGTGTCGGCAAGGCACTGATTTCAAGGTGGGTCAAAGAGGTTGAAAAGAGGGGACGTGTCGCCCGATATCGTGCCAACCGGGAAAATATTGCCTCTCGACGCCTTTGCGAGTCGTTAGGCTTCGTTGCTCACAGCCATATTCAAATACTGGCAGAACTATGAGTAGCGGCAACGACCCAATACGCATTGGTGGAGTTATCGCAATATGATAAGTGGGAGAGGCGTTTGTACCTTACGTGCGCGAAATGCCATCAGGTGAGGTAGGTACAAGGGTGTGGCGGGAACGGGCGCCGCGGATTGGACGATTGAATAAACTGCACTGAAAATAATGAATGTCGACAATTGTGTCGCATTGATAATGAGGAAAAGATGTTTACATTGGATGTTAATCGTGACCTAAAACTAGAACTTATCAATACACGCTTTGCGCCGATTTATCTGGATATCGTTACCCGCGATCAGGAGTATTTAAGCCAATGGTTAGTGTGGCCACCGCATGCTCATGATGAAGCGTTCTTTTTGAGCTTTGTTAAAAAATCCCTTAACGACTATGCAGAAGGTAAATCATTGGTATGTGGCATTATTTATCAGGGTCAGTTGGTAGGCAATGTGAGTTACAACACTATCAATCAGTCGCTTAAAAAGGTGGAAATTGGCTATTGGCTGAGTTCTTTGCACCAAGGGAAAGGGATCGTGAATCAAGCCGTGGCTAAGCTCATTGAGCTGGCGTTTACCCAGTTTGGTATGGAAAAAGTACAGATATCGGCGGCAACGGAAAACACGCCAAGCCGAAAGGTCTGTGAGCGTTTAGGGTTCACACTCGAGGGCGTAATACGTCGTGCTGAAAATTTAAACGGACGTATTGTCGACCATGCTATTTACGGTTTAGATCGCGCTACGTGGCAAACCGCGAATTAGGTAGAAAGATCAATCCCAGAAAGGTGGCAGGGCGAGCGCAAGATACGCATCGCCCCATCGCGGCTTCGTTCAACGATGGATTTACACAGCATAAGTTAAGCCTATAACCCCATCGGCCATTGCAATACGTAGACCCAAACTAGTAGTAAGGTCGTCCACACCAACAAAAACGCCAAGCTAAAAGGCAACATTAATGACATCAGGGTGCCTAATTTAGCCTCCTTATCGTAATCTTGTGCGGCCGCTAAAATTAACCCGAGATAGCCAAACAGTGGGCTAATAATGTTGGTGACTGAGTCTCCAATCCGAAACGCCGCTTGTGTCACTTCTAATGGAATGCCGACATAGAACAATGAAGGGATCAATACGGGCGCTATCATGCTCCATTGAACAATCGGTGATCCCATAAAGATATTCAGAAAGGCACACAAAATAACGACCAGTAAGAGAATTATTGCTGGATGTAGTTGTACCTCTGTCACTAAGCTACTCACCGACATGGCTAATACACCCGATAACTGGCTGAGCTTGAAGAGGTAGATCATCTGCGACGCAACAAAGATGATCACTAAAAACACTCCAAGTTGGCTCATGCTTTTTTGACAAGCATTCAGCAGATCGCGCTCGCACTTGAAGCTGCCAGAGAGGTAGCCATAGGTTAATCCACTTAAACCAAATGTAACGGCTATAATAATAGGTAGTCCACGCATCACTTCGCTGCGTCCTAAAGGTTGGCCTTCGTATGGGGCTAGCCAGCCGTTGGGTAGGACGGTTGAAAGTACAATAAACACGGCAGCCATGACGAATACAACGGCTGCGGCCCACATGGCTTTGTCATTATTGGCAGCTTTGTTTTTATCGACATCATAGCTGTCAGTGGACCTTTGTTCAGGCGTAGCACAATGGCATGCTAATCGACTTTGACGCTTTTCAACGATATTAATCGAAACAAATGAGCCTACTAAAACGAGAGCGAATACGCTGGCACTCATAAAAAAATAGTTAGCCAGAGGGCTGATGATAATAGTCGGATCAATCAATTGAGCAGCTGAGGTGGTAATCCCGGCTATGACAACGTCATAAGTGGTTAAGAATACGGTAGCGTGAGTTCCCCCTGCAACCCCCGCAAATGCGGTGGCAAGCCCAGCAAGCGGTGGGCGATTGGCGGCTTGGTATGCTCGACAAGCCAAAGGGATGAGTACAATATAGCCCACAGAGCCGACGACATTCGATAAAACACCCAAGATCATGATGCTCATTGTCAGCTGCCACTTGCCGGTTTTACTGACTAACCGCTGAACGGAGTAACTGATGAGGCCTGAAGAGTCCGCCAAGCCAATTCCAATGGTGGCAATAACGACGACGCCTAATGGCGGGAAGCTGACGAACTCTTTGACGCTTCCACCGAGCCAAGTTCTTATTGCCTCTAAAGATAACAGGTTGTTGACGTGTTCAATGCTTCCACCGGGCAGTGTATAAGAAACTTGGGCGTTGGATGCGAAGAATGAGATCCCTATGATTATCAGCGACAACCATAGGAACAAAAATACAGGATGAGGAAGTCTATTTCCCCATCGCTCTAACTTATCAAAAAATGTATTTGGCATCAGACTAGAAAGCGTAATTCAAACCAGCGTAATACGTTCGGCCTTGAATGACTTCCGTATAAGTCTCTGGACTTGAGATATCTTCATCCATCACGTTGTTCACACCGAGTTTCAGGTCTAGTTCACCCATTAGGATATGACGCATGCCAATATCAAAGGTTGTGTATGGGTCAGCTACATCATTGTTACCGAGCTCACCACGCACTTCACTGCGGTAATGGGCTCTTGCAAACAAATCCGTATCGTACGTGACATACCAATTGGCTTTCACTGAAGCTTCATGTTCGGATGTGCCGACGAGGCGATCGCCGCTTGTGTCGTCTATCGCATCAAGATAAGTATATGAAGCATCAAGTCCAACGTGCTCGAATTGGTGTTCGGCATACAACTCTAAGCCTTTGAGTGTCGCTTTATCCACATTGATAAACGTATAGTAGCCATCACTGCCATTCGGTTTTTCAACTTGCTGAATAATGTCATCAACACGATTATAGAATACGGTGGCGTTGGCATAGGTTTCTTCGTTGGCATAGTAAGCACCAATCTCACTGAAGGTACCAGTTTCTGCTTTGAGATCTTGGTTACCATAGATGTTACAAGCGGCGGGCCTACCAGGGCAAGCTGGACCACTGGCTGGCGCGTTATAAGACGGTGAAACCTGTGCCATGGTCGGTGCTTTGAATGCGGTCCCTGCGCCGGCTTTTAAGTTCCAGTTGTCGGTTAAACTTTGTGTGATGTATCCGCGATAAGTAAATTCGCTGTCAAAGAGAGAGTCATGATCTAAACGTCCGCCGAGTGTCAGCATGGTCGAATCGGCAACAGTTAGATTGGTTTCAATATAAGCGGCCGTACTGGTTCGATCGGTAGAGCCACCTGTGATCCTAACGTTCTCGATTTCGGCATTGCGAGCTTCGGTTCCTATTGTCACTGTGTGATCATCGATAAAGAAAATGGCTTGAGCATCGCCGCCATAGTTTTGTTCGGTGATGTCTGAACTTGGGATGTCATATTTAACATCAAAGTCACTGTAGTAGAGATGGGCATCGACACTCACAAGATACGATTGGTAATCATACCCTAACGTGTAATTTTTAAGTTGACGCTCTTGTTCATAGGAGCGGCCACGATACATTGCCGTTCCCGATTGATCCTCATTTGACAGTTGTACTTCCAAGTCAATCGTGTGTTGGTCGTTCAGTGCATAATCAAAAGAGTTAACTAAATTGTAATTTTCTTGCGCACGACGTTTGGTGAAGCTCGACTGGTCGGAATAAAAAGATTCGTCGGTGTCTAAATAGTTACCATATACGGTATAGCTTAAAGCATCAGTTACGGGGGTTGAAAAATACAGACCATAAATTTGCCCGTTACCCCCCTTGTCACTTGGGTTGTACTGCGCTTCAACACTTACCGCACCTTCCGCTGTACCACGGTGCTGACGAGTGATAACGTTAACCACTCCGCCCATGGTATCGGCACCATAGAGAGTGGACATTGGGCCACGAATTACTTCGATATTATTGATAGCAACACTTGGCGTTAAGCTCAATGCATTGTCGCTACCACGCCATAATGCTTCTCTGGTATAAGATCGGCGGCTGTTCAATAACACTTGCGTGTAGTCACTACTTAAACCACGAATTCGCACACTGCGAGAGCCATTCGCTTGGGTCGACACGTTAACACCGGGTGCATCAACAAGCAGATCCCCCACGTCACCCGTAAACTGATATTTGCTCTGTTCTTGAACGTCTATCACGGTCAATGTTGCAGGGGCATCTAGTAGGGTTGTGCTTTGACCTGCGTTTGCGGTGACAACCACGGTTTCATCAATTGCAGATTCCGCCATAACAAAAGAAACGGGTAGAAAGGACAGGCTAAACAGACACGATACAGCATGACTTGATTTGAGTTTTAACATCTAATGACTTCATGGTTTTTAAATGAGGAGCGGCCTGGAATATAATAAAAATAAATCTCATTGGCAATACCGAAAACCATAAAGCGATCCGCCCCAGCAGTTTTGGACACCGAGTTAAGTGGGTACAATCACTAACGAGGTGAACAATGACAACTAAGAAAACTAAAATTAAACATTCCCCTCAAGTTAAAGCAGATCAATGCTTGATTGTATTGCTTCCAGTTGCTGACTTTTCGCTTGACTTTTCTCATCATTCGTGGGTCGCTCTGATGATTTGTTCGCGGCTCGTATGATGAGGCTCAGTCAAGCCTGATGTGATGACTTTGCCTTAAATGAACACAATTGATAGGGAATAGAGAGTAAAACTGATATGGTCCATGTCTTCCAGTTTTCACGTTTTACGTCCAAGTAGTGACCAATTCGATGTAGAATAAGCGATAACACTGTCAAATGGCTTCCTCATCTGCATGCCTAGCAGCATGAGGATGACTATTTACCAGAAACACGTATAAAAGGAATGTTTGTGTGAAAAGTAACTGTGTTCTCTTTTTAACATTCACAGTAATGCTGCCATGTTTTAGTACTGTTGCTGCAGAGCTCCCCATTAAAAAGCAGAACCTAATGGGGCAGTGGACATGCTCGTTTACCATGCAAGGTGATAAAGTCTACAAAGAGCAATGGACATTAAAAGATAACAACGCGTTCTCACTACAAGGACGTGTTGAATATTTTCTTGGCGAAAAGAATGCGCACTTTTTATATGATGCCACAGGTGAATGGGAGTTAATCAACGAGACAATTAAGTTGGTTTACAATCCGTTTGAGTTTCAGAGCAAAGACAGCTTCAGTCAAGATTATATCTCCGATATTGAAACCGTATACATTACACCGGCATGGAATGGCACACGACGATTTCAGTACGACGTTGAGGCATTGTCAGCATCACGTATGCAAATCGGCGATGACTACGATAGCTGGCAATGTAAAAGAAAAAAACGTGCGAATTAAACGGCTAAAACTACTGTGTTGATAACTCGCGCAACGTGCCAAACCGTGAATTAGGTAGAAAGATCAAGGATGCTAATGAATACAGAACAACAGGAATACTTAAACGCCTACCTTGCCACTTTAAGTGACGAAGAACGTCAGGCCGTGCCTGAAACCATTGCTGAGTACTTTTGTGCGGATGAATACAATGCTAACGAATGCGCCCGTTTGATTGATCAAGGCATAAAACGCGCATCGTGCAGCTTAAAAGCCTGCTACGAGATCGAAAACGAACCCTACCCACAAGTGGGCCGTTTAACTGTGGTGCTTAACTGGGCGCAGCAGCCGGTTTGTATTATTAAAGTGACTGAAGTGAGCGAGTGCCCGTTTGATCAAGTGACTGCTGAATTTGCCGCTGCGGAAGGTGAAGGAGACAAGAGTTATGCGTGGTGGCGGCAGGCGCATCTTGCGTTTTTTGAGCAAGAGGGACAAGCACTTGGCGTGCCGTTTACAACCCAATCTCCTTTGGTGTTAGAGCGCTTTGAGAAAGTCTATCCGCTTGATAACCATGAAACTGAACAGCTAAGCGCATGATAAAACAAGTCGGTCAAACATCCATCCAACCCGAACACTTGGCCCGCTGTCACTGCGGGACGGTTGTGCTCAGCGAATAACCACTAGACATGTTCTCTAAGTTGTACATGTCTCGTTTGTTGCTCTATACTTCGATGGTGTACGAATAGGAGCAATCCGATGAAAATCATTTCGTTTACTGAAGCGAGAAATGGCCTCAAAACGGTATTAGATGGGGTGGTTGATGACGCTGATACCGCTATCATTACCCGACGTGATGCGGAAGACGCGGTGGTGATGTCGCTTGATTACTACAACAGCCTTATGGAAACCGTCCATCTGTTGCGCTCGCCCGCCAATGCTGAGCACCTAAATCGCTCTATTACTCAGTACAAGATGGGTAAAGCGATGGAGCACACGTTAGTCGATGACGATGAGTAGTCGCTTACTTTGCTGGACGGATGATGCGTGGCGTGACTACGTATACTGGCAAAGTCAGGATAGAAAAACACTCAAGCGAATCAACAAGCTTATCCTCGATGTAAAACGAACGCCATTCGAGGGAATAGGCAAGCCCGAAGCACTAAAAGAAAATCTGACAGGCTTTTGGTCGCGGCGTATTGATGATACCAATCGGCTGGTTTACGCCGTGGATGATACGTCTATTACGATCCTATCTTGCCGATATCATTATTAATCACCTAGCGCCTACGGTGCACAATGGCACAATGAAGGCGCGAGGCGTCATGTTCACCATCCTCAATAAAAACGACTCCTTATAACGCCTCCGGATAGTGTGTTTTCAGTAATTCGTCGACCACCGCCAGGTTCTGACCGAGCTTTCTCAGTGCCAGCAAACGTGTTTTGCTAAATTTAGCGTCTTTAGGTACCAAGCGCATGATGTAGGCAGCGCGTTTACCTTGGTAGACGTCCTCTGATTTATGGAAAAAAGCGTTACAAAACAGCAGCGCATCACCTGCATCCAACGCAGGGGTCACTTTGCCCTTCTCCATATAGTCATACTCTTGCTGGGTGATTTGAAACGGCGGGTGCTCGGGCACCGACGGGTCGGCAATGCGCACCAGTGAGTGTAATTGGTTGGCTTCACGAATCAGCGACAGACGCACTGCGCCTTCTTCCATCACAATAGATAACTGCCCTGAGCCGACTTCTTTCACAGGCGTCAGCGGGATCCATACCGTGAGCATATCCTCTGGCCGCTCCATAAAGCCAATCGAGTCAAAATCGGTATGAAAAGGAAAGCCTTGATCCTCAGGCGTTTTCTCCAAATATAAGTCAGCCAAAATACGATAGTCTGGCAGCAGCGCCTCAATGGTGTCGGCGATGTTGAGATCTGGGTCGCGGAATACCATGGGTCCATAGATCGCTTTTTTGTAGATGTCGGCATACCACGTTTGTCCATTGGGCATGGCGTCGAGTTTGGCAGCGAGAGCCGTTTGTGTCTCTTGGCTCAGTACGCCAGGGACGACTTTGCCGTGATGGGGAGAGAGGTTGTCGAGAAAGTCGGGGCGAGCTGGCATAGAAGCTCCTTGGTGTAGATATGGGAATTGAATGCGTTGTGATCCCAAGTGTAGCAATCCAGTGAGTCAAACACATAAACTCCCTTCTATCTTAAACTCCCTTCTATCTTAGAGCCTTGGTTCGTCAACGTAAGCGGTTAATAAACCCCACATACCCATAAGACACGGGCTTTGCCATAGTACCTTTTTGAGCGGAGGTACGATGAAACAAGCACAAAAACGCGCGCACTGGGCGGCGATCATTGAACAACAAAAGCAAAGCACAGTGTCCATTAAGCAGTTTTGCCAAGACAACGCTATTCCCTAT
>NZ_MUFD01000043.1:0-11773 GCF_001995405.1 Salinivibrio sp. AR640
AGTTGATTGTGGCGAGAACGAAACAGCTTTCTAGATTTGTGTTTTGACTGAAAAGTGAAGACACACCAAATTTTGCTTGGCGACCATAGCGCTTTGGACCCACCTGACTCCATGCCGAACTCAGTAGTGAAACGAAGCAGCGCCGATGGTAGTGTGGGGTCTCCCCATGTGAGAGTAGGACATCGCCAGGCTCTCATTATCTAATTAGCGCTTAGTATTAGGCTTTAGTTAGCAAAAATTTAAGCATCAAAGCAATTAAGTGTAAGACTTTGATGAGACAGAATTGGTGCGGAGTGGTAGTTCAGTTGGTTAGAATACCGGCCTGTCACGCCGGGGGTCGCGGGTTCGAGTCCCGTCCACTCCGCCACTACTTAGAAACCCTAGCTGAAAAGCTGGGGTTTTTTGCGTTTAAGCCCCAGCATCATTGTGTTGGGGCTTTTTGGTTTATCGCATGACATCGAGTAGGGCGTTGAGTAAAGGCTCTTTTGCGCGGGAAGCTTTACAACAAAGGCCTAGTTCGAGAGGTTGTACGATTTCTTGGCGCAAGCGCTCAACCTTGTCCTTTACTGGACTGTTATCAATCACCACATCCGGTGCAACACCAATACCACAGCCCAATGCCACCATACTGACTATCGCCTCGTGACCCGCTATTTGTGCGTAGACGTTTGCCTCGATGCCTTTGCTGGCCAACCATTGATCAGCGAGTTCGCGTGCTGTTCCCGCTTCGGGCAAGATTAAGGGTATGTGTTGCCAGTCAATGGCTTGTAAGTCAATGCCACTGCTGGCCATTGCCGGCGCGATAACCGACAAGCTCACGGTATCAATGGGTTGAAAGACTAAACTTGACGACAAATACTTTGGTTTAGCGGCAATGGCAATGTCTGCACTATTGTCTTGCACCTTTTCTTCTGCCTGAGCGGGATCGCCGGTCAGCAGTTGTAGCTCGATATTTGGGTATTGCTGACGAAACCGCGCGAGGAGCTCAGGTAAATGGCTATAGCTGGCGGTGACCGAGCAAAAGAGCGTGAGTTTACCGCCGAGCAAAGAGGCATGTTCATTAATATTGGCTTTGGTGGTATGCCATAGTTGTAAGATTTCTCGCGCCACGGGTAATAACGTTTTTCCTGCGGGCGTTAAGGTAACGGCTTTGTTCGTCCGAATAAACAACGGTTGACCGATGTCCTCCTCAAGCCGTTGAATAATCCGACTTAGGGCCGACGGGCTAGCATGCATGGCTTTTGCCGCACGGGTATAGCTTTTGGTATCACAGAGGTGAAGAAAACCCGTAAGTTGTTTGGTGTTCATGGTGTGTTCTTGCTTTATTTGCAATGTCATGTTGTGAATATATCACTTTAGGCAATGTGATGGTTAAGGTAGTATCAAAATTAAGCGGTGAAAACGCACCCAATTATGGATTCGAATCAATGGAGCACCCTATGGCGAACTACTTTAATACCCTGAATTTGCGTCAACAATTGGAACAATTAGGCGTTTGTCGATTTATGTCGCGCGATGAATTTGCCAACGAGGCCGAATTCCTCAAAGGTAAAAAAGTGGTGATTGTTGGCTGTGGGGCGCAAGGGCTTAATCAGGGTCTAAACATGCGTGACTCGGGTCTTGATGTGGCTTATGCACTGCGTCAGGCGGCGATTGATGAGAAGCGTCCTTCTTACCAAAACGCGGTCGATCATGGGTTTACAGTGGGGAGCTACCAAGATGTGATCCCACAAGCGGATTTGGTGATCAATCTGACCCCAGATAAGCAACACTCCAACGTCGTAGAGACCGTCATGCCGTTGATGAAAGATGGCGCTGCGCTCGGTTACTCTCATGGCTTTAATATCGTCGAAGTGGGTCAGCGCATTCGTGAAGATATTACCGTCGTTATGGTGGCGCCTAAGTGTCCAGGTACCGAAGTGCGTGAAGAGTATAAACGCGGCTTTGGTGTGCCAACGCTGATCGCGGTCCATCCAGAAAATGATCCTAACGGCGAAGGCTTTGAGGTTGCGAAAGCATGGGCAGCCGCAACCGGCGGTCATCGTGCCGGGGTGCTAGCGTCTTCGTTTGTGGCGGAAGTAAAATCAGACCTGATGGGCGAACAAACCATCCTGTGTGGCATGCTGCAGGCCGGATCGGTTGTTTGCTATGAGAAAATGATTGCAGAAGGTGTTGAGCCGGGTTATGCGGGGAAACTTATTCAATATGGCTGGGAAACGATTACTGAAGCGCTGAAATTCGGTGGCATCACGCATATGATGGATCGCTTGTCCAACCCCGCGAAAGTAAAAGCCTTTGAGCTGTCGGAGTCGCTTAAAGAGCTTATGCGTCCCCTTTACAACAAACACATGGATGACATTATCTCTGGCCATTTCTCCGCGACCATGATGGCCGATTGGGATAATGGCGATAAAGATCTTTTCACTTGGCGTGAGGAAACGGCACAGACCGCGTTTGAAAACTATCCCGAGTCGGATGTAAGCATCAGTGAGCAAGAATTCTTTGATAACGGTATTTTGATGGTTGCCATGGTGCGTGCTGGGGTCGAGCTTGCCTTTGAGGTCATGGTGTCATCCGGCATTGTGGAAGAGTCGGCGTATTACGAGTCATTGCATGAGTTGCCGTTGATTGCCAACACCATTGCACGTAAGCGTCTTTACGAAATGAACGTGGTTATTTCCGATACGGCAGAGTACGGTAACTACTTGTTCGCTAATGTCGCGACGCCATTGTTGCGCGAGCATTTTATGCCAACGGTGGGCGCGGATGTGATTGGCAAAGGATTGTCAGAAACATCTAATCAGGTTGATAACGCCACCTTGATTGAAGTGAATGACCGTATTCGTCATCACCCGATCGAATATATCGGTGAAGAGTTACGTGGCTATATGACCGATATGAAGCAGATCGCACTTGATAATTAATCGCGCTTGATAACTAATTACGCTTAATAGCTAACTGCGCCCGATAACTGACTGCCATCAGTTGAAATGATACGCAGAGATAAGCCTGGCCTGAGGGTCAGGCTTTTTGCGTTGATGCGATCGGTTATTGCTGGTTATCTTGCGATTGGCCGATCTTTGTTTCCATTTCTTCAAGCTTTGCTTCGAGCTCGGTGAGCTTTTGACGCGTGCGCAGTAATACCTGAGTTTGTACATCAAACTCCTCACGGCTTACCACGTCAAGCTTAGTCAGCTGGCCTTGAATGGCTTGGCGCACACGGCTTTCCATATCCGTGCCTAACTCTTTAACAGGCTGAGGCATGGCATCGTGAATTTGCTTGGCCATTTGCTCAAGTTTTTTCGGGTCAAACATGGAATACTCCTTCATTAACTGTCTTTATTCTATGTAAATACGTACAGCTTGTCGAAAGGATGACAAAAGAAAAGGGCCCGTAGGCCCTTAATAGGATGCATTAATGTGATGCACGATAGTCTTCATCGAGCTTATCAAGCTCATCGTCTTCGACAAACACCGGCAGCGGCTTGTGCTTGCTGGCCAGATAGGTATAAATCACTGGCAGAACGAATAGCGTGAATAATGTCCCGATGGCAAGACCCGCCACGATGACTATCCCGATGCTAAAGCGTTGTTCGGCACCGGCGCCGCTAGCAAACATAAGCGGGATAAGGCCTGCAATCATTGCAGCTGTTGTCATCAAGATCGGACGCAGACGAATTTTTGCAGCCTCTTTTACCGCTTCCATTCGACTGGCTTGGTGATATAGCTGCTGCTCTTTGGCGACTTCACAGATCAAAATACCGTGCTTGGTAATTAAACCTATCAAGGTTATCAGCCCCACCTGCGAGTAGATATTCATCGATGACAGCCCCCAGGCCAAAGCAATCAACGCGCCACAAATCGCCAGAGGCACTGAGACCAAGATCACCAAAGGGTCGAGTAGCGATTCGAACTGAATCGCAAGCACCAAGTAAATAATCGCCAGTGCAAACAAGAAAGTTGCATACAGCGCACTGCCTTCAGTGACGTATTGACGCGATTCACCAAGATAATCGTGCTGATACCCTTTTGGCAGTTCTGCCGCTTTGCTTTCAAACCACTCTACGGCGGTACCCATGGTCACGCTAGGGGCAGCAACGGCACTAATCGTCGCGGCATTCAATTGATTAAAATGAGGTAACGAGCGCGGCTCGCCTGTCACTTCAATATCAATCAAAGAGCCGAGAGGTATCGAATCACCATTGGCAGCGCTCACGTAGTAGCTTTCGATCGACTCAGGGTTAAGGCGATATTTACGCTCAACTTGCGGGATCACTTCATACGATCGGCCGTCAAAGTCAATACGATTAATGTAGCCGTCGGCCATCATGGTTCCGATCGTCGTACCGATATCACGCATGGTGACGCCATACGATCCCGCTTTATCCTTATCAATATGGATATTCATGGTGGCGGAGTCGAAGTTAAGGTTAAGCTCCGAGTAAACGAAATTTGGGCTTGATTGCACTTCGCCCATGATTTCAGCGGTTACCTGATACAGGCTTTCGAAGTTATTGGGCGATGTCACCACAAATTGAATAGGCAAACCTGAGGAAGCACCTGGCAATTCCGGCATTTCGAAGGTGGTGACCTTCATACCTGGAATATCCTTCACTTCATTCGCCATGCGTTTGACTACCTCAGACTGGCTCGCTTCCCGCTCGCTCCAAGGTACTAATGAGGCGATACCAAAGGCTTGATTCGACTTAGGTACCCCGGAGAAAACTTGTGAGAAAGCCACTTCGGGTTGCTGGTCCAGTTTTTGGTTCACTTCCGCCATGCTATTTTGGATGTAATCCAAGTTAGCGGTGGAGGGCGCAGTACCCATCATGACCACCACGCCTTTATCCTCTGACGGAGCAAGCTCACTAGGAATAAAGCTAAACAGCACCGGCAGGGAAGCGAATACAATCACCGCAAACGTCACGATCACCGGACGGCGCTCCATCACCTTGCTGAGCATACGCGCATACTTATCTGTCATCCCATCAAGGAAGCGATGTACCGCTAACTCAAAACGACTCGGTTGCGCATTGGCTTTTAACAAGGTCGCACACATCACCGGCGAGAGCGTTAGTGCCACAATACCGGACACAAACACCGCCCCAGCAAGCGTTAATGCAAACTCCTTAAACAGGGAGCCGGTGATCCCGCCCATCATGGCGATAGGGGCATAAACGGCTGCCAGTGTTAGCGTCATAGAAATAACGGGCACCGCTATCTCACGGGTACCAATGATGGCGGCACGGAACGGCGACTCACCTAACTTAATATGACGGTCGATATTCTCGAGCACCACAATGGCGTCATCGACCACCAAGCCGATGGCCAGAACCATGGCCAGTAGCGTCATTAAGTTCAGTGAGAAGCCAATCATTTCCATCACTAGCGCTACACCAATCAGCGACAGCGGGATGGTAATAATGGGGATGATTACCGCGCGGAACGAGCCCAAGAACAGAGTAATAACCACCAACACAATTAACGCGGCTTCGATGATGGTTTTGATTACCTCATTGATTGACTCATTGATCGCATTCGACGAGTCATACAACACGTTCATCTCAATGTTGCTGGGCATGTTACGTTCCACTTCGGGCAACATATCCATCACGTCGGCAGCAATATTGATCGGGTTGGCTGAGGGGGTAGCGTTAATGGCTGCGACAACTGCCTCGGAACCATTGGCAAGCGCTCGGACTCGGTCGTGACTTTTTTCCAGCGAGACGTTAGCAATATCGCCTAACCGCACGACGCGGCCATCTTGTGTATCAACCACCAGTTTGGCTAACTCTTCCGGCGTTGAAACTTGCGTATCCGCACTGCCGTTGTAGACCATAAAGGTACCGGTAGCTTGACCGGTTGCCGACTGGTAGTTATTGGCATCGAGTACTGACATGACATCAGTGGCACTTAGCTTAAAGGCCGCCATCTTTTCAGGATCAAGCCATACACGTAAGCCGTACTTCACCCCGCCATATAGATCGATTTTTGACACCCCACCCACGGTAAACAATTGGGGTTTAACCACGCGCTCAAGATAATCAGTGATCTGGCTCGAGTCGAGTTCTGGCGAGGTAAAACCGATATACATGACGGCGGTCGTAGAGCCGGTCGACATGGATACGGACGGATCTTCTGATTCTGCCGGGAGCTGTGCCCTTACCGAATTGACTTTGGCCAGTATATCTGCCAAGGCGGCATTCGGATCGGTATTTAGCTTCATGTTGACCGTGATTGTCGATGATCCCAGCACCGATTCTGAGGTCATAAAGTCAATATTGTCAGCTTGGGCGACAGCTTGCTCGAGCGGGGTGGTAATAAAACCCTGAATCAAGTCAGCACTGGCACCATAATAGCTGGTTGTGATGGTGACCACGGTATTGGTCATCTCCGGGTATTCCCTAACTTGCATCTTAAATAAAGACTGCAAACCGAGCAGCGCAATCAGAATACTGATTGACGCAGCTAGCACTGGGCGCCGGATAAAAATATCAGTAAAGCGCATCACATCCTCGTCTTACAATTGAGGTAATTGTTCTGGTGGAGTGAGAGCGTCGTTGTCGACGATTTTCACTTTAGAGCCATTGCTTAAGCGCACCTGGCCGGACGTAACAACCTGATCACCAGGCTTTAGACCGTCGATAATGCGTGCTTGATGGCCACGACGCTCGCCGACTTTAAGGACTTGTTGATAAGCGCGCTTTTCTCCATCTTCTTCACGGATTACATACACACTTTCACCGTATAGATTGAAGTTAATCGCGGTTTGATCAATCACTATTTGATTCTCAACCGTCGGCAAAACGATATCGGCGCGGGCGAACATCCCTGAGCGTAACTGGCCATCATTGTTGGGAATATTGGCTTCCACTTTAATCAGGCCGCTCTGGCTGTTGACCGCAGGCTCGATAGCACTGATAGAGCCGATGAATTCTTTTTCAGGATAAGCATCGACTGTAATGCGTAATGCCTGGCTTAGACGGAGCTTCGAGATATCGGTTTGCGGCACGGTAAAGCGCAGTTTCATTACCGAGGTATCTTCTAGTCGAGCAATATCGGTACCTGGCTGCAGGTACTCACCCATAAATACATTACGCAGGCCAATCACACCATCAAAGGGAGCTTGAAGGTTACGACGTGCAATGGTGGCTTCAAGCGCATTAATGTCAGCTTGTAAAGAACGGTAATTCGCTTCAGCTTCATCCAATGCTTCTTTAGAAATCGACCCTTTAGTAAACAGTCCTTGATAACGTTTGAACTTGGCTTCTGCGGCGGGTAATCGTGCTTGCGTACTTGCCAAGTTGGCTTTTTCAACGCTAGAGTCGAGTTCAACCAGATTTTGCCCACGTTTAACGGTTTGGCCTGATTCAAAGTTGATCACATCCACCACACCGGCAATTTGCGTGGTTAAGGTGATCCCTTGATTGGGCTCAACAAACCCGATGGCGTCCATGGTGGGTGTCCAGGGTTCAGCGTTAACGGTCACTGCCGTCACTGGATGCGTCGGCTCTGGCATGTTTGCCATATACTCTGCAACCTTTTGCTGCTTAAATAGGTTAAAGCCAATCACACTGCCAAACAGCAGCAGTGCAAGGATAACCATAAAGAAAAACCATTTTTTCATCGAAGTAAGCTCCGAGCGTCGTTAGTGAAGAGAAATTGCATCCCAGCAAGCTTGGATCGCATCTGCGATAGCATAACTGTCTAGAGTTATAACACCCCGAACCTGTTTGCGAGCTAAACAAAAAACGGGTTCAAGCCCCAAGGTGATGAGCACCTCATCGTCCAGTGGCTTAAAGCGCTTTTGCCGCTTACCTTCCTGAAAGACTTGATAAAGATCAGAGAAGGCCTCTCGCTCTTGCTGGGTTTGTGACTGATCATCGCGTGGCAGGGCATCAAACTGGTCACGAGATAATAATAAGTGATCACGTTGTAGCATCATGGTCCACGTGTTGCGCCATAACCGCTCAAATTGATCTTTTAGGGTTGGTTCATCCTTTACCCCCTGTTGAATATGGGTCGCACATTGCATCATAAGGTGCATAGACAGTTGACGAAGCAAGTCTTCTTTATCGTTAAAATAGCGATAAATGGTGCCGGCGGCCACTTGCGCTTGGGTGGCGACCTGATGCATTGAGACCTTGTCGAGCCCACGCGTGGCAATCAGTTGCTCTGTCGCCGCGAATATTTGCGTACGTTTGTCCATTGATGATGAACTTACTAGTGAATGAACGTTCATTCATTTTAGAGTGAATTTTGTGCGTATGACAAGCATAAATTGTAGCAAGCTTGTTGAGCCTTGCTTGGGTGAGATAGACATCAGTAAGATTCCTTCTACAATGCCCTCTCAGCCATTAACGAGGTGCCGCCATCATGAAGCTTAATCCTGCGCAATCGGATGCAGTCCGCCATATTTCTGGCCCCTGTCTGGTGTTAGCTGGCGCAGGCTCGGGAAAAACACGCGTGATTACGCATAAGATCGCCTATTTGGTTCAACAATGTGGCTATAAAGCGCGTCATATTGCCGCGGTGACTTTCACGAACAAAGCGGCACGAGAGATGAAAGAGCGCGTGGCACAAAGCTTGGGTAAGCAAGAATCGCGCGGCTTGATGGTGTCAACCTTTCATACCTTGGGCCTGAATATTATCCGCCGAGAATACAAAACCTTGGGGTTAAAAGCGGGCTTTTCGTTGTTTGATGATCAAGACCAATTAGCGCTACTCAAAGCTCTGACCGAACAAGAGCTAGATAATGATAAAGACTTGCTGCGTCAATTGGTGCACACCATCTCCAACTGGAAAAATGCCATGTTGGGACCCGATGAAGCGCTGGCGCAAGCACAAGGTGAGCGGGACCAGTTATTTGCCGCCTGCTATGCGCGCTATCAAAAACAAATGCGGGCCTATAACGCGCTCGATTTTGATGATCTTATCTTGATGCCGGTGGCGCTACTTAGCCAAAACCAAACCGTGCGTGAGCGTTGGCAAGCACGTATTCGCTATTTATTGGTCGACGAGTATCAAGATACCAACACCAGCCAGTATCAATTGGTGAAGCTGCTGGTGGGTGAGCGATCACGCTTTACCGTGGTAGGGGATGATGACCAATCGATTTACTCCTGGCGAGGCGCTCAGCCGAAAAACCTGGTGTACTTACAACAAGACTTTCCGCGTCTGCATGTGGTGAAGTTGGAGCAAAATTACCGCTCAACCAGTCGAATACTGCGTGCAGCCAATATCTTGATAGCCAATAACCCCCATGTATTCGAAAAAACGCTATTTTCTGCCTTGCCCGATGGCGACATGCTCAAAGTGCTGATTGCCAATAACGAAGAGCATGAAGCGGAACGTGTGGTTGGGGAACTGATAGGCCACCGTTTTTTAGGGCGTACGCAATACAAAGATTACGCGGTCTTATACCGTGGCAATCACCAATCGCGTTTGATTGAAAAAGCCCTGATACAAAATCGTATCCCGTATAAAATATCAGGCGGCACGTCCTTCTTCTCGCGCGCCGAAATTAAAGACATCATGGCCTATTTGCGCTTGTTGACCAACCCAGATGACGACAATGCGTTTTTGCGCGTAGTGAATACGCCGCGACGCGAAATTGGCCCGGTGACATTAGAAAAACTCGGCAGTTATGCCAATCAGCGCGGCAAGAGCTTGTTTGCGGCGAGCTTTGAGTTAGGCCTGACCCAGCATTTATCTGGGCGAGGGCTGGCTGCCCTGCAAGCGTTTACGCGGTGGATTGTTGAACTGTCTGATCAGGCTGAGCGGGGCGATACCGTGTCCGCGATACGATCACTGTTGCGAGATACACAGTATGAAGATTGGCTGTATGAGAGTTCATCCAGTCCCAAAGTGGCAGAGATGCGGATGAAAAACGTCTCACAGCTTCACAGTTGGATTGTCGCTGATCTTCAGGGGGATAATCCGGATCAGGTTGAACGAAGCCTGCGAGAAGTGGTTCAGCGCCTGACGCTGCGTGACATGATGGAGCGAGGCGAAGATGATGACGAGGCTGACCAAGTACAGCTGATGACGTTGCACGCATCGAAAGGGCTAGAATTTCCATACGTGTATTTGATCGGTATGGAAGAAGGCTTGTTGCCTCATCAATCGAGTATTGATGAAGATAATATCGACGAAGAGCGGCGTTTAGCTTACGTCGGATTGACCCGTGCGCAAAAGGCGCTGACCTTTGTCGTTTGCAAAGAAAGGCGTCAGTTTGGCGAGCTTATCAAGCCACAACAAAGCCGTTTTCTCGACGAATTGCCGTTTGATGATCTTGAGTGGGAGTCGCAGAAAAAACCGGTGTCACAAGAAGAGAGAATGGAAAAAGGGCAAGCGGCGATCGCTAACTTAAAAGCTATGCTCGATAAAAACAAGTCACCCTAAACACAGCCTTGCTCAATAAGTAACGCCGCGAAGGCGGCGTTACTGTCAAACGATTGATGAGCAGTGCTATTAGAGTGCGTCGAGCATGTGCTCGATAGCCGCGACGATTTCATCATCCGAGCAGTCCATACAGGTGCCTTTGGCAGGCATCGCATTAAAACCGTTGATCGCATGTTTGGCTAGGGTTTCCATGCCTTTATCAACACGTGGACCCCAAGCGGCGGCATCACCGATTTTAGGGGCGCCAGCTGCGCCTGTGCCGTGACAGGCTGTGCAGTAAGTATTATAGACCTGATCACCGCTGCGTGGGCCAGTTGGCTCTGCTGCCGCCGTTTGCGTGGGGGCTTCTCCATCAATATACACGTCACCCACAGGTGCAATGCGCTCGGCGATGGCGGCTTTTTCTTGTTCAGACACTTCTAATGCTTGCGCAGCAGAAGCAAATAGTAGGGCTGCTACCGAGGCAACCATAATACGACCTAGACTTTTTCCCTTTGCGCTCACAATGACACTCCCACATTACTGGTGGCTTAACGCCTTTTTTATGTTATTTGCCGCCAACCTTAAGGGGTGAATCAATCAAGAGTGATTCGGTTGCGGCCTGTCAGTCTCGTCTCAACGGATTTGCCAACCTCGCTAGGTTAACCCCGTGTAAAGATTAGGTGATTATAGCGCTTTAGATTGTTACGTTAAACCGTTATAATAGAGACCTTACTGACGATTTCTACGCGATTTGTTGAAAAAGAGACCAGTCAGTAAAAAAATTAAAAAAAATGCTAGACGGCTGGTGGTGATATCCGTAATATTCGACACCGCCAACGGGGCAAGCGCCCGTAGCTCAGTTGGATAGAGTGTTGGCCTCCGAAGCCAAAGGTCACAGGTTCAAATCCTGTCGGGCGCGCCATTCCGGGATAAGGAATATGGCAGAAAATCAGTGGTGGCTGTAGCTCAGTTGGTAGAGCCCTGGATTGTGATTCCAGTTGTCGCGGGTTCAAGTCCCGTCAGCCACCCCATTATTTTCGCACTAAGCGATATGTCGGTGAATAGCGCAGTTTGGTAGCGCATCTGGTTTGGGACCAGAGGGTCGGGGGTTCGAATCCCTCTTCACCGACCACTATTACAAACCCTAGCCTAACGGCTGGGGTTTTTTCGTTTTCTTCCTTCTCCTCTTTCTTCTCTGTTTCTCTTCTCTGTTTCCTTTTGTCTATTCGCTGACATAGAAAATAAAATACGGAAATTAGAGCGCTATCAAGGTTTAGCGAGATAAAAAGTCATCAATTGGTCATAAATTCACAACTGATCGATATAACTGCTATACCTGTCTTTGATAAGGATAAAAAACTACTTAATAAGTAACTTATAACGTATG
>NZ_MUFD01000044.1:0-10377 GCF_001995405.1 Salinivibrio sp. AR640
GCCCGCTAGACGCGGGCTTATTTATTGGACCAGGTTTTATTGGATAAGGCTTTATTGGATAGGACGCGACTGCCACGGTGAACGTGGATCAGTCAGTTCATAAAGTGGGTATTTACGCCCTAATTGTTGTCCGCCATCGCGTTGCAGTGGCATCCACGAAATATTCGCGCGTTGGGTGCTTGGTTTAACCGAGAGTAAATCAAACGGAATCGAGATATAAAACCCTTTGGTAAAACTCCCCTCACCAAACTCTTCCGCCGACAGATCGGTTTTGGTGGCAAATACACCGGCGATAATACCGCTGTCAAATTGCTTAGAGGCATCAAGAGTGACACCTACATCATCGGTTAAATAACGTCCTGCGCTGATCTTTGCCAAGGTGCCGTCAAACAGCCCAAGTGGCTCTTGCCAATATAGGGTAGCGTGGCCAGTGGCTGTGCCGGTTTGTACTCGATAGCTTTGTTGATCTGCCTGACTATATTGCAGCTCTTGCTCAAATAAGCCAAACACACTGCCTGGCCGACGCTGTTTGACATAGTTGATATCGACACCAAGCGCGAAGGGACTATCGAACGGGCGATAGAGTACTTCGCCACCCACGCCGGCAAACATGTCTTCTAAATAGCCGCCGTACGCTTGGGTATACCAATGATCACTGAAACGATCCAGGTAGGTGAGCTGAAGATTGGTGACGCGAAACGTCTCGTCTAAATATTGGCGTGTGAGTGTACGGACACGTTTTAAATCGGTGCCATCGGGTGGAACGGTGTAGTTAAACTTGTCGTAGTTATCGGTGATATTGGCATAAATGGCGCCCGAGGCGAGCCAGTGGTCGTTCATGCGCCACTCCGTCTGGCCAGTGAGGCCTAATGCGTAGAGATAAAAGTCTTCCGACCCCCCAATGGATTGACGCAGCTTGGGTGCGAACCCGGCATTGAAGGTATCTAACTGATCACTGACTTGTGGCCCACTAGCAGGCGTGTGGCCTGCCGACACGGTGCCAGATGCATCGTCAATGCTTGCCCCTAAATAATCATGACGGGCGACTTGCGCATAACGCTCGGCGTCGATCACGGTCTCTGTGAGGGCTTGACGTTGATTGGTTTCAATCACGTGATACCGTTTGGCATCAATACCGGTGTTGGCTATTAACCGGGCCGCTCTATCGTGCGCGGTAGTACGATCCCGGTATTTTGTTTGTTCACCGGTCACGGTAACTTGCTCACCGTTATAATACACGCGGTTATCTTGATAGCCTGCGTTCGCAGCAAGCTGTTTACTCAGTTGTTGCCATTGGCTATCACTGAGAGTGTGGGTTGTATCTGCCGGTTGGTAAACGGCAATGGGATCATCTAACCAAAAAGGGTCGGCGTGATTAAAATTGTTGGCCAGTGTGATCCCGGCAGTAAAGGTGTTGCCACGCTCGTAACTTAAACGTACATCCGCCCACTGTGTGAGTTGATAAACCACACCAAGGTTCCAAGGGCTGTCGCTCGCTAACGGCGTGCCGGCCCGGCTGGTTGGAAAGTCGGAGCGATAGTCGTTGCCATCATACTCGAGTTTGAGTGATAGCGGAGCCCAGGGAGTCTGATAGGCCACGCCGCCAAATAGCGACACGCAGCCAGAGAACATACGTTCAAGGTCAACGTTACCTCCGTTTCCTTTATAGCCGGTGTTGCGATCGCAGTCGCTCCCTTGGCTTTTATCACCGCGCAGATTGGCACGGTTACCTAAATAGCCCCAACCGACCCCTAAGGTAAAATCAAACGGCCCGGCGCGTTTAGAGCCGGCAATGTATTCGCCATCAAACAATCCGGTGCCACCGATATCGCGCACACCAACCGACAACGCCGGTAACCAATAGCTTTCTTCAAGCAGTTTTAGCTTGGCATCGATGCTTTTATCGGTGTAGCTGTTGTCGTCACTAAAATCTGGGTTTTGGCTATACAAAACATCATAGACTTGGGTATAGCGTACCGTGGTTTCTAGCCATGGGAACAGCTGCAAGGAGGCATGATAGTGAATGTAATCGTCATTGTGCGTCACACCAACACTGAATTCCCCCTCGGGGGCATGACGGGCGGAGGGCATTTGCATTAAGCCGATGCCACCAAAGTCCATTTGTGAGGTGTGTAAAGCCGGATAAGAGAAATCATCTGCCTGTGACGGCGAAGCGCTGACCGTAGATATCACAATGGCAGAACAGGTTAATACAGCACGTTTCATTCCGGAAGCCTGTTGCTAAGGTAGTCGAGAACAAGTTGATTGGCGTTGCCGGTATCAGGGTATGAGGCTAACGCTTTGGCGGGAAGCGGCAGATAAACCACGGCGCCCGGGGCAATATTTTGATGTGAGCGGTTCCAATACGCGATCGCGTGTTTTTCAATCGCGCCATCGGGTTGAACGACCCACGCGTAAGAGTGCCCGCGTGTTGAGGCCGTGGCCTCGTCTAAGTAATCACTCGCGCTTTGACGCGTTGACCACGCATAGCGTCCGGGAGCGTCGATATCACCCAGCACCCAAACATGGGTTGGGCGAGTGGGGAGCACCAGTTGCCACTGGCCGTCAATGCGCGGATTTTTGCTTTTATCCACACGTAACAAATCAGGGTCTAGCCGGACTTTGGCACGCCGTGCCACGGTAAACTGCTGAAGCTGATGGGTTAAGCGTTGCCAGCGACGTTTAATCGGGTTCGCGTGTATCGCCGCTTGGTTTTCCGTTGCTGCCAGCGCTCGGGGGGCCAATCGGCTCGGGAGCGTGATGTCATAAAGGCCCGCGCCGAGCCAGTATACGCGATCGATAGTCGCGTTGGTGGCCGTTAAAGCCTCTGATACCGCTTGGCTTAATCGCGGCGGTTGTGCGTAGTCTTGGGTATGCCCGTCGACGGTCACCTGATGTTTTAGCATGGCGGCATGTAACGGTGCCGCGCTGATCAAGGTGGCTATTAACAGCGCCCCGGTTGCCAGACGACGATACGAGAGAGAGGTGGTTAGCTGGATGGTTTTCATCACAAATCTCCCTGATACGGCTTAAGAAAGTCGATGGTGATGGGGGCCATGTCAGGTGCCGGTGTTTGTTCGGTTTTAAGCAATCGCCCGGAATCAAGATCAAACCAATAGCGGTTGGTCCATTGGCGTTCAATGGTGCTAACGGTGACGGTTTCGGTAAACAGTGCCGCGTTGTGTGTCTGCTCGTTGATTGTGATTGTTTGTTGGCCTTGACGCTTAAACTGACTGTTTGCTTGATAACCGATGTGATAACCGGGCATAAAATCGAGTTGGAACTGCCACTGCTGAGGCGTGGTGGCGTTCATTAACCCTAATGCCAGCGGGTCGGGGGTATCACTGTGAATAGCAACCAGATTGGTGCCAGGCAATGTCAATGTTTTGGTAATGCGCCCAGCGGTGGTGGCGATGAGTTCTTGATCGGCAGAGAGCCATTTTAACGTGGGGGCCGTGGTTGCATTTGGCTCGGCAAACGCCAACACTAAAAACCCTCTCGGGCCTTCTCCTAAGCGCGCATAAATACTGGCATAGGGTAGCGCGTTGATGTCTGAGCGGCTGTAGGTTGCGTCAGGAAAGCCTTGATAAAGCATGCTGTAGGTGTCAGCAAGGTTGCTGGCTTTTTGGCTACACCCGAGTAGGAACGTAGGCAGTATCAGAGAAAGGGCGAGTCGAGAAAATGTCATGATGCTCGGTACGTCGTGGAATTAAAGACAAAAAAACAACCGCCACCCAGGGCGGTTGTTTTAGGGTTAGCCAGCATTAACCGCCAGTTGTGGTTACTGAGCCTGTTGTGCCTGTTGTACCATCGTCACTGGCTGCGGCCACGGCAGTACCAACTGTTACGGCAGCGGCGGTACCTGCGGCGATTGCACCAACACCCAAACCACCGAAGGCGGCTGAACCAGCACCGGCTGCACCAGCGGCACCCGCTGCGCCGCCTGCGGCTGCAGTGCTTGCGCCCGCACTGGCTGCACCTGTGCTCGCGGTACCCGCGCTTGCAGACGCGGCTGTGCCTGAGGTAGCGCCACCGGTACTGCTTCCTGCTGCGGTGCCAGCAGACTCGCCTGCTGCCATTGCGCCGGCAGCGAACAGCATAGCGATAAGGCCTGTTGCTACTTTTTTCATTACACTCTCCATGGATAGTTTTATTTAAAACTGTCTATATAAACAATGTCAGCTTAATGCTCACTTAATGCTCACTTAATGTTCACTAAGTCGGGTCTATTTAAGCAGACACGCTTTTAACCTACCGATTTCATCGCGGTTTGTAAATGTATCACACTTGTTGGGCGCTATTGTGCCAGAAAGATCTGAGTGTTACAGCTTTTTGTTAGTAAATTTATGCGTTTTATATCGATTGGGTAGGGGGTTTATTTCACGTCTTGATGTCTGTATTATCCGCAGGCTATTACTGTACTGGCTTTGAGTGCGTCCAATTTTTTGTCGGCGATTTAGCGTGATAAAAAGTCACAAAGGTTGGGTGTGTTTGTCGATCGTCAGTCACGCATCGATTGCTTTACCGTTCAGCGGAATTTACAACAAAAACCAGGATGATGTTGTGTTAAAACCTTTTTGTTTTGTCGCTATGAGCACGCTTGCTCTGGCCGGGTGTACAATGCCGGGATCTCACTTTGATCCAAGCGATAAAAATATCGTGGGCCAGCCTGCAGGTGATCTCTCGCAGCAGGTCAATATTCACCCGCTCACACCCTCTTATATTAAACAGTTAAACCGTCAGCGTGGGCGAACCTTGGCGCAGGTGAATCCTGAACTCGATCAGAAAATACAAAACTACGAGTACCGCATCGGCCCGGGGGATGTGCTTAACGTCACTATCTGGGATCACCCTGAACTGACCATTCCGGCGGGATCGTACCGCAGCTCTGCTGAAGCCGGCAACTGGGTGCACAATGACGGCACCATTTTTTATCCTTACATTGGCCAAGTGCATGTTGCGGGTAAAACGGTACAAGAAGTGCGTGATGATATTGCTAAGCGCCTCGCCACGTATATTGAAAAGCCCCAAGTTGATGTCAATGTTGCCGCCTTTCGCTCGCAAAAATCGTATATTACGGGTGAAGTGAAAAAGCCGGGTTATCAACCGATCACCAATATTCCCACCACTATTTTAGATGCGGTGAATCACGCCGGCGGGATCACTGAGTTTGCCGATTGGCGCAATGTGACCTTAACCAAACGCGGCGAAGAACAAAGCATGTCGTTGTACGCGCTGATGCAAAAAGGCGATTTAACCCAAAATCGTTTGTTGCAGGATGGCGATATTCTTCATGTGCCCCGCAATGATGGCCAAAAAGTGTTTGTGTTGGGGGAAGTGAATGATCCCAAAATGCTGAAAATCGATCGCGTGGGCATGAGTTTAACCGAAGCGTTGAGCTCGGTCGGGGGCATTGATGAGCTAGAAGCTGACGCAACCGGGGTGTTTGTGATTCGCAGCACCGCTAAACAGGTGCCGGACAGCCCACGTTATGAAAAATCCGAACCTGTCGCGGATGTTTATCAGTTAAATGTGCAAGACGCTACCGCACTTGCTGTGGGGACGGAGTTTGATCTGCAACCGTACGATGTGGTGTATGTGACGGCCGCGCCGATTGCTCGTTGGAACCGTGTTGTGCGTTCATTGTTGCCAACCATTTCTGGCTTTAATGAGTTAACTGAAGGTGCCCTTCGAATTGAGACGTGGCCACGATAATGGGTAACGCCTATGTTTGATAATATTTTGGTTGTTTGTGTTGGCAATATCTGTCGCTCCCCAACCGGTGAGCGGCTGCTGCGCGCGGCATTACCGGATAAAAATATTGCGTCAGCCGGTATCGATGCCTTGGTGGGGAAACCAGCGAACGAGCGTGCGTTGCGTGTGGCCGCGGATCATGGTGTTGATTTATCGGGCCATGAGGCGCGCCAGCTGACTGCATCGATGTGCCGTGATCATGATTTGATCTTGGTAATGGAAGCGGGGCACAAAGATGAAGTATGCCGTATTGCGCCCGAAGCTCGCGGGAAAACCATGCTATTTGGCCATTATTTGTCGGCACATAAAGAGATTCCCGACCCTTATCGTCAAAGCGATGAGGCGTTTGAACATGCGTATGATTTAATCGCACAAGCCGCAGAAAAATGGTGCAGTGTATTGCGATAAACGGGCCCGTGGTATCTAGCCATGGTCATCATTGGACAGTGAGAGCCTGATTGGACCCAAGAGTAGAATAATGACCCAACAAACACATAGTACGTCATCGGTGAGTAACGATGACGAGATTGATCTGAGTAAACTGCTTGGCCATTTAGTTGATGGTAAGTGGTGGATTATTGGTTTTACAGCGTTATTTGCTGCCATGGGTGTTGCCTTTGCGTTATTAGCAACACCGATTTATAAAGCGGATGCACTTATCCAGGTTGAGCAAAAAGAGGGCGGAATGTCCTCGTTACTTGGCGAGGGGGCGAGTGATCTGTTTGCCAGTGACAGCTCGGCTAGCACTGAAATAGAGCTGATCCGCTCGCGGATGGTGCTAGGCAAAACCGTGGATAAATATAACTTAACCACAGTGGCTGAGCCGAATTATTTTCCTATGGTTGGGAAAGGATTGGCGCGTTTAACCGGTAACCAAAACAGCATTGCGATTAGCCGTTTTGAGATCCCAGAAGGCTATGATAGCCAGCCGTTTCGTTTGAACGTGGATGCCGATGGACAGTATTCGCTATTTAACAGTGACGATGTGCGTGTGCTTCAAGGCCAAGTAGGCAAAGCGGCTATGGATGATGGTTTTCATCTTTTTGTTGCTGACCTCAAGGCTGACAAAGGGGATACGTTTACGTTGTCAAAAATCAGCCGCTTACGTGCGATTAGAGCGATGCAAGATAGACTCTCGGTCAGTGAGCGCGGCAAGCAAACCGGTATTCTGTCGCTTTCTTACCAAGGTGAGGACAAAGCCCGTATCGAGAAGGTGCTGAGCGACATTGCCCAAAACTACTTCATGCAGAATGTGAAACGTGATGCCGCTGAAGCAGAAAAGAGCTTGGCGTTTTTACAAGGGCACTTGCCGGGCGTGAAAGCAGAGTTGACCACGGCGGAGAATAAGCTGAATAAATTTCGCCAAGAAAACGATTCGGTTGATTTATCGATGGAAGCGAAAGCCTCGCTCGATACTATGCTCTCGGTTGAAAAACAGCTTAACGAGCTGACGTTTAAAGAAAGTGAATTGGCGCAGAAGTTTACTAAAGAGCACCCGGCCTATCTTTCGTTGCTAGATAAACGAAAAACCTTGCTCGGTGAGAAAAAGCGTGTTGAAGCACAAACGCAAAAACTGCCCAAAACACAGCGCGAAGTATTGCGCTTAAGACGCGATGTTGAGGTGAATCAGGCGATTTATGTGCAGCTTTTGAACAAGGTCCAAGAGCTGAATATTATGAAAGCCAGTACCGTGGGTAACGTGCGTATCATCGATGATGCGCAAACCTATGAGTTGCCTGTTAAGCCGAAAAAGCCGTTGATCGCAGTGATCGCAACGCTACTTGGCGGCATGATCGGGGTCGGTATTGTGCTATTGAAGGCGGCATTTAACCGTGGCGTTGAAAACCCAGATGATATTGAGGCGATCGGTTTACCTGTATATGCCAGTGTGCCGCTTTCATCGATGCAGCAAGATATTGAGAAAAAACGCCAGAAGAAAGAAATCCGAACGGCAAGCGAGAGTTTATTGGCGTCGGTTAATCCAGCGGATCTGTCAATTGAAGCGCTTCGTGGACTGCGTACTAGTTTGCACTTTGCGATGATGGAGTCCGCCAACAATGTATTGATGTTCTCAGGACCCAGCCCTGGCATTGGTAAGTCGTTTGTGTCTGCGAATATGGCTGGCGTATTGGCAAAAAGTGGCCAGCGAGTGCTAGTCATCGATTCAGATATGCGAAAGGGCTTTTTGCACCACCAATTTAGTTTGAAAGCGGATCAGGGCCTCTCTGATTGCTTGGCAGGGAAATCTGAGCGTGAGGCGGTGATTCATCATCAGGTGTTGGAGAATTTAGATGTATTAACGCGTGGCCAGGTGCCGCCGAATCCCTCTGAATTATTAATGCATCCGCGGTTTAAAGCGTTACTGGAGTGGGCAAGCGAACAATACGACATTGTTATTATTGATACGCCACCTATTTTAGCCGTGACCGATGCCGCCATTGTGGGGGCACACGCGGGCACAACCTTGCTAGTAGGCCGCTTTGGTGAAAACCCTGTGAAAGAAATCGAGGTCACTAAACAACGGTTTGAACAAGCCGGCGTTAATGTAAAAGGCTTTGTCCTCAATGGCGTGGTGCGTAAAGCCTCAAGCACGTATGGCGGTAACTATGGTTACTATAATTACAGCTATCAATAGTGGCGTTGCGGGATAACTCGAAGCGCTAAGTAAAGGCATAAAGGGCAATGTGAGAACACGTTGCCCTTTTTTACACATTGTCAGCTATTCATCTTTATATAAAAAAACAACGTTAGAATGCTAGGAGAGATCATGATTAAGCACTGCTTATTCCCTGCCGCCGGCTATGGCACCCGTTTTTTACCCGCGACGAAATCCATGCCAAAAGAAATGATGCCCATTGTTAATAAACCATTGATTGAGTACGGCGTGGATGAAGCGATTCAAGCTGGTGTGAAACATATGGGTATTGTGACGGGTCGGGGTAAGCATGCCTTGATGGATCATTTTGATAAAAACTATGAGCTTGAGCATCAAATTAGCGGGACAAAAAAAGAAGCCTTGCTGACTGAAGTGCGATCTTTGATCAATGCGGCGTCATTTACTTATATTCGCCAGAATGAAATGAAAGGGTTGGGGCACGCCATTTTAACCGGTAAGCAACTCATTGGTGATAACCCTTTTGCCGTCGTGCTTGCTGATGACCTCTGCTTGAATTTGAGCGGCGACACTGTGTTAAAACAAATGGTTGATCTCTATAACCACTATCGCTGTTCCATTGTCGCTGTACAACGTGTACCGGAAGAAGAAACCCATAAATATGGTGTGATCAGTGGTTGTCAATTGGAGTCTGGATTATTCCGTGTGGACAATATGGTTGAAAAACCCGCCCCGGAAGATGCACCAAGCAATATGGCGATCATTGGCCGTTATATTCTCACGCCCGATATTTTTGATATTTTGGAGAATACGCAGCCAGGCAAAGGTGGTGAGATCCAAATCACGGATGCGTTGCTTGAACAAGCCCAACGTGGCTGCGTATTAGCCTATGAATTTGAAGGTGAGCGATTCGACTGTGGTTCGGTTGAAGGCTACATTGAAGCCACAAATTATGCGTATCAGCATGTTTACCTTGGCAATCCAACTAAAAGTGCCGAGCAAAAGCAAGAGACGCCTGTCCCCGCATAACGTCGACCTCTGCCTATCAACTTCCGTGGCGCCACAATGGCGCCCTTTTTTTATCTTTTTTACCAGGACAGGCACTTTTCTTTATGAGGACAGGCACTTTAGCTCTGTGATCGCATTGGCGTCCATCACACAAATCCCTGTATTATGTCAACAACAATGCATTATGCCGCCTGGGTGTCTGTCACGAGCGGGGGTAATATTTGGCTTTAATGTCGGATGGCGTTAGTTGCACTACGCGCGGTATACATTGTAATAATTATTGGCATTGTGCTGGGGCTTATGCCGACCTAGGCTTGATTTTAACGAAGCGGTTCCCGGTATTTTAAGGAGACAACCCATGGCTAATCATGACACAGAAAAGACGATACCTGAGCGTGAGCAACGGCGCTTTGCCGTATCTGCCAATCGGGACAAAGGCAGTCATCGGATTCGTTATGTGGAGGCAGGCGGTGCCTCGGTGGATAATGAAGAGTGCACATTTTGCCAGGCGGTACCGGGTTTGAGTGATCAGCCGGAGAATGACGAAAAGGCGGAAGAAAACTCTAAAGGGCCGAGCTCCTAGCATAGTGGGCCTTAGGGGCTCTATCCGTATTTCTCTATCGGGACAGGCACTTTAGGCTTGATGAACCCATTGGCGTAGGTGACACAAGCCCCAGCATAATGTCAACAATAATGCACCATGCCAATGGGCGCCTGTCACGATCAGTGCCAATTTTAATCGTCAATGTCGGAGGCGCGCCAGTTATATCGAGGAACGAGGCTTACATCGTGCTGGCGCTTTTCCGACCTTGTATCTCTCCTGGAGTTGAGGTTAGCTACCTCTGTTCCGGTGAGTTTGGTGATGCTGATTCCGACCTTAGCACCTGATGCTGTTATGTAGATCAGCGCCCAGACTCTTTTGTTCTTATACATTGAATGGTATCCAAGCACCTGTTTTCAGTGATGCTGCATGTACAAGGGTAGTGAGAGATGCATTATAT
>NZ_MUFD01000045.1:0-9389 GCF_001995405.1 Salinivibrio sp. AR640
TCCTGGGCAGTCAACGTGTGCGTAGTGACGGTTTGGCGTATCGTACTCAACGTGAGACGTTGCGATGGTGATACCACGATCACGCTCTTCTGGCGCATTATCGATTGACGCGAAATCACGCGCAGCACCGCCGTATACTTTTGCAAGTACAGTACAGATAGCTGCAGTCAGCGTAGTTTTACCATGGTCAACGTGGCCAATAGTACCAACGTTAACGTGCGTTTTCGTACGTTCAAATTTTTCTTTAGACATGACAGTCCCTCTAAGCACGGTATTTCGGTGGCATTACGACCACACAACCAACAATCAGGTTTGTTGAGTATACATCAAACGGCTTGAAGTAACCTTGGAGAGGATGGTGCTGATAGGCAGATTTGAACTGCCGACCTCACCCTTACCAAGGGTGCGCTCTACCGACTGAGCTATATCAGCACTCTAAAAAGAGTGGAGCGGGCAGCGGGAATCGAACCCGCATCATCAGCTTGGAAGGCTGAGGTAATAGCCATTATACGATGCCCGCAATCGTTACTCGTAGAGCTATTCAAACAATTTGAAATTGGTGGTGGAAGAAGGATTCGAACCTTCGAAGGCTGAGCCGTCAGATTTACAGTCTGATCCCTTTGACCACTCGGGAATTCCACCTAAATTTTGGTGCCGGCTGCCGGAATCGAACTGGCGACCTACTGATTACAAGTCAGTTGCTCTACCAACTGAGCTAAGCCGGCGACAAGTGCTGCGCATTCTATGCCATGGATTTGAGGGGTGCAATAGGGAATTTTAAAAAAATGGGTGATTTTTGCGTCTTTTGGGTATTTTTTTGTGTGATTGTTGGGAAAGTAACCAGCCAACACCTTGATGACAATAGGCAAGCGCTTTTCCTTCCCGCTGGTTTGCGGTATCGTCACTCTCTTTATTGGCTTAAGGCACATGGATCATGAACGCAACGCTAACGCCTTATTTGTCGTTCGACCGTCAACAATGGGCTGAACTGAGGGATGCAGTGCCCATGACGCTTACCGAAGATGACATTGACCGCTTACGCGGCTTGAATGAACATTTATCAATGGATGAAGTGCGCGATGTCTATCTACCGTTGTCGCGCTTACTCAATCTGTATGTTAAAGCGCGTAAAAGCCGAACTGAAGTGCTTGATGAGTTTCTTTCTCAGCCCGTGTCAAACCATGTGCCTTACGTTATCGGCATTGCAGGCAGTGTGGCGGTTGGGAAAAGCACGACGGCGAGGCTCCTAAAAGCGCTTCTAACCCGGTGGCCGGATCACCCTAAAGTGGCGTTAGTCACCACTGATGGTTTTTTATATCCCAATGCTGAGCTCGAATCGCGCGGCATCATGCACAAAAAGGGCTTCCCGCAGTCGTATGACATGCGCAAGCTGGTTGAATTTGTCGCTGACGTCAAATCAGGCAAAGACTGTGTCACTGCGCCTGTTTATTCTCACCTTGTCTACGACATTACATCGGATGAGCAAAAAGTCGAAAAGCCCGATATTTTAATATTAGAGGGGCTGAATGTGCTACAAAGTGGCATGGACTATCCACACGACCCGCACCACGTGTTTATTTCTGATTTTCTCGACTTTTCTATTTATGTAGACGCCGAGCCTGACTTACTCAAACACTGGTACATCGAACGCTTTATGAAGTTTCGGCGCGGGGCATTCCTCGATCCACAAGCTTATTTTCACCATTACACGCGCTTGTCCGTCGAAGAAGCGACACAGAAAGCAGCCACCATTTGGAATGATATTAACGGCAAGAATTTACTAGAAAACATTTTGCCAACCCGTGAACGGGCAAGCTTAGTGTTAGAAAAAGGCCCGAACCATTCTGTTCAGCGCGTTCGCGTGCGTAAATAGTCCGCATTCGTATAAGGACTAATCATCGCGCCTTAACGAGATTTCCCCTCCCAAGTAAGGCGTGATGTTTCCATCAACCTCCAGCAATAAGGCGCCATGCTCATCAATACCGCGCTCAATACCTTTTACCTGGCGGTCGCCCATTAATAGCTTAACGGGGCGACCGATAAAATTATCCAGTTGTGGCCAATCAGCCAAAATACTAGCCATACCTTGCTGTTCGTAGGCGATAAGCGATGCCTTGAGACGGTCAATCAAGTTCGCTGCTAACGTATTACGTGCCGGCATCGGTGAACACGCCTGTGCAAGCTTCGCCCAAGGTTGATCAATATTGTCGTTAAGATGGGCCCCCATGCCGAGATTAAGTCCCATACCAATCACTATGTGTGCCGCATCACCCGTTTGCCCGGTCATTTCAACCAAAATACCCGCCAACTTTTTGTCTTGATAATAGAGGTCGTTTGGCCATTTTACTTTGACACCTGGCGCACCCAGATCGTGTAACGCTTTTGTCATTGCTACTCCGACGACAAGGCTGAGCCCCATTGCCGCCGCAGGCCCTGCATCTAATCGCCAATACATGGAGAGGTATAAATTGCTACCAAACGGCGATTGCCATGCACGCCCTCGACGACCACGGCCTTGTTGCTGATACTCGGCCAGGCACACACTACCAGGACTGAGCTGCCCCACTCTTTCCATTAAATGCTGATTGGTTGAGTCTATCACTGGGATCACAGCCAAAGCAGGTATATCGGTATGGGCACTTAACCAAGCTTCATCGAGCAGCTCAATCGGTTGTGATAAGCAATAGCCTTTGCCCTGTACTCGATAAATATCAAGCCCCCAAGATTGGAGAACCTTGATGTGTTTACTGATCGCCGCACGCGTCATACCCAGCGCTTCCCCCAGCATTTCGCCAGAGTGAAACTCACCATCAGATAAACGTGTAATCAAGGCGAGACGTGCCGAATGCGCGCTCTTCATTGTGCCTCCAAGGTTGTTTCACCCTGCTGATCAATCAAGCGCACTTCGTGCTCAAGCCTCACACCAAAACGCGTATAAACATGCGAGACGACATGCTTAGCTAAACGTATCACATCATCACTGATCGCATTCTCGGCATTGGTAATAACCAGTGCTTGCTGAGGATGAACGCGTGCGCCGCCTTGGCGTTTCCCTTTTAAGCCACATTGATCAATCAGCCACCCCGCTGCGACCTTTTTTTGTCCCAAAGGCGCGGAAAAGAGCGGCACATCAGGGTAAGAAACCTTTAACTTTGTCGCTTGCTCGCTATCAAGCACCGGATTTTTAAAGAAACTCCCAGCGTTACCGCATACAGAAGGATCGGGTAATTTAGCGCGCCGAATCGCACACACAGCATCAAAAATGCCTTTGGGGGTCGCTTGTTGAGAATCCAGTTCAGCTAACGCGCCATACTTGAGTACCGGTTTCCACGCTTTATCCAAGCGAAAGCCAACCTGAGTAATGACCCATCCCTGCATGGCGGGGGTTTTAAAAATCGAATCGCGGTAACCAAACTGACATTCATCGCAAGACAGACGACGTTGATTGCCCGTGTCAGGATGATAGATATCGACGTAAGCGCAACGCTCCGCAAATTCGACACCATAGGCACCAATATTTTGAATCGGTGCCGCCCCCACACAGCCGGGAATTAATGCCAGGTTCTCAAGCCCAGGCATCGCATTATCAATACTCCAGGCAACAAACGCATGCCAAGGCTCACCGGCGCCAACATGTAATAGGTAATGGTCAGCGTGGTTATCGATCGTGATCCCCTTTAGGCGGTTAAGGACCACCACTCCCTCAAAGTCTTGGCAAAAAAGCAGGTTGCTGCCTTCACCAACCACTAACTTCGGTGAGTTGTGATAATCAGACGCTTGCCAAATCTCTTGTAAGTCTTGCACACAATGTGCTTCTACAATCGCTTGGGCGCGCGCGGGCAAACCAAACGTATGATGGGGTGTCAAAGACACATCAGATAACCACTTCATCGTTGCATTACGCTGTTAGAAAACTCATTGATGGGTATACTACCTGTCCTGCTCGTATTGCGCATCTATTAGGCTATGGATAATTATCACATTCACCCGCTAGAGCCCTTGCGGTTCCCACTGGTAGCGCGGTTCTACAAAACACACTATCCTCCCGGAAAACCCAAGAAAGATGAACGTATTTGGGTCATTGATGGCCCGAGTGGACTATGTGGCGCGGTACGCTTTCAGCAACGTCTCGAGTATCAGTTACTCACAGGCATGTTGCTACACCCTGATCTGCGAGGAACAGGTTTAAGTCATCGTTTACTCGACGCAGTGCAAGAAACACTGTGTCAACGTCCTAGCTTTTGCTTAGCTTTCCGTCCACTGACTACCTTGTATGCGCAGCATGGTTTTACGCCTGTCGATCATCACGTATTACCCGATGATCTGGCTGCACGCCTGCACCGTTATTGTCAAAGTGGCAAAGATTTAGTGGCGATGGAATACTCACCCAAAGCGTGACATTAGCAACAAAGCCATTGCGCGGTGATCCGTAGCTTGACGCAATTTCTGGTATCATTCAGGGTTTAGTATCAATGCTCGACTCTGGCCGTCGAACAAAAAGAGGTAATAATGGATTCAGCGAACGCAAACCGGCAGCTTATTGATCGCTTGCCCACCATTGCGCACCAGCCAGAAAATCTCGAAACCTTATTAGACGCGGTCTCATTTAGAGAACGGCTCCTTAGCGAAATTAAAAAAGCAACATCACGTATTTATCTGGTGGCTCTGTACTTACAAGACGACGAAGCAGGACGAAGCATTCTGGATGCGCTTTACGAAGCAAAGCAAGCTAACCCTGCCCTCGATATCAAAGTATTAGTCGACTGGCATCGCGCACAGCGAGGGTTAATTGGTGCTGAACAGTCGGACGGTAATGCAGGACTATATCGAGCTTATGCAGAGCGCTACCCACATAAGATAGAGGTCTTGGGTGTGCCAGTTAGAAACCGCGAAGTCTTCGGCGTTTTGCACTTAAAAGGATTCGTATTTGATAACACCGTTATATACAGCGGCGCCAGCTTAAACGATGTCTATTTAGCGCAACATGATAGATACCGTTATGACCGTTATCACGTGCTCGCCAATAAAGTACTCGCCGACACCATGGCAGACTTTATTGTCAACACGTTAATCGCCGACAGTGCCGTCAACTGTCTCACCTCGCCCGGCCGCCCCAACAGCAAAGCACTAAAGCCAAACATTCGTGAGTTTCGTGGTCAGCTACAGCAGGCCAGCTATCGATATCAAGATGAGCCGATTAGTGAAGACCAAGTTGGACTTACCCCGATGGTCGGGTTAGGTAAACGGAAAAATAAGCTCAATCGCTATATCTGTCATTTGATTGCCAGTGCCCATGATGAATTAGTCATTTGCACGCCCTATTTTAATCCACCACGCAGTGTCGTTCGCGAAATCCGTCGCGCACTTCGCCGAGGGGTAAGCGTGAGGATTATAGTGGGAGATAAAACCGCGAACGATTTCTACTCACCACCAGAGGCGCCATTTAAGACGATTTCAGCTCTGCCTTATTTGTATGAAGTCAACTTACGCAACTTTGCCCGTCGCAACGAAGCAGCGATTGCAAAACGTCAGTTAAATATCCATATCTGGAAACATGATGACAACAGCTTCCATTTGAAAGGCATTTGGGTCGATCGCCAGTATATGCTGTTAACGGGAAATAACCTCAATCCGCGCGCCTGGAAGCTAGACTTAGAAAACGCCATCTTGATTCATGATAAGCATCAGCAATTAGAGGCGCAGAAGCAGCAAGAGGTAGATACGATCTTGGCTCATACACAGCTGGTTGGCAGTTATAAGCAGATAGAAAAAATGGAGGATTATCCTGCGCCAGTCAAACGCCTACTTAAACGGATAAAGCGGGTTAAGGCCGATCATATACTCAATCAGATACTTTAGGGGATAACCGCAATGAAACAGGCCAAAATAGCTGCCATTGACGTTGATGCACAGCGCACGTTTACGCCGTTATGTCCTGACGAATTACCCGTCCCCGAAGGCGATACCATCGGACCGGCACTCAACGAGCAGGCAACGTTGGCTGACGTACGTGTTTTGACCAAAGATGCGCATCCTGCTAACGCCATTTGGGTGGTCGACGACCCCGCTGACATGCTCCAGCCTTTGCCGCATAAAAACGCCGATCTGACTTGGGTGCAACACGCGGTTCCCGGAACGAAAGGGTTTGAGACGATTGACGCATTGCCAGCAGTGACCGAATATCATTATGTGGTTTGGAAAGGCATCGAGCCCGATCTTCATCCGTATGGTGCTTGCTTTCATGATATTGAAGAAAAGCTCAGTACTGGATTAATTGAGTGGCTGCATAGCCAAGATGTCGAAACAGTAATAGTGGGCGGGCTGGCAACCGATTACTGCGTCAAAACAACCGCTATCCAACTGAAAAAACGGGGTCGTTTCGACGTTGTCGTTAACCTTGCCGCTTGCCGAGGGATTAATGCTAAAACCGTATCCTCTGCCTGTGACGAGATGCTGGCCGTCGGTATCAAATTAGTCGATAGTCAACTGGCGTTGCGCTGTCTACTACCCCGTTAATTTGTATCGCAGCAGCACATGATTGCTTGCTGCGATCTTACTCGCTAGTTTAATGTAAACATTATGCTCACCGCATGAATAAGTTTGAGTCCTAAGACATAAACACACCTTCGCCGATAAGATTACTAGGCTTCTTTGTCGCTATCCTCTAGTGTCTCTTTAACTATTTTTACAATGAAAAATAAGTTTGGAGAATAGCATGCAAAAACCAACAGCTTTGGGTCTATTGATCGGTGCATCTTTATGTAGCACCGCTTGGGCAATGCCCTCATCTCAACTTAATGCACTAGGTAATGGTCTCGATGTCCAATACCAAGTGATTGATAATACGCAAGATGACTGGCGCTCTTTCACCGGCAAAGTCGCCTTTACTAACCAAAGCGCCAAGACACTCCCCAAAGCTGGCTGGGCGATTTATTTCAGTCATATCCGCATGATCAAATCGATCGACACTGATCAGCTTAAAGTTTCTCATGTTAACGGCGATCTGTTTAAACTCGAACCCACTGATGCCTTTGTTCCACTTGCGCCCGGTGACCAATTAGTGGTTGGCTTTAATGCCTCTGATTGGCAAGTAGCGAAATCCGATATTATGCCGAACTGGTATTTGGCGTCAGACGATGAAGCTGGCACTCATACCGCGTTAATCGCCAGTACCAGTAACCACAAAAATGGCCAGGTGCCCACCAAGCCGGATGACGAACTCACCTTTGTGGGTGAATTTAACTCCCCTGCACAGTGGAAACGCTATGGTGGTGCACTGATCGATCACTATGACCCTTTTTCCGCGCAGCAACGATACGAGCGCAACGCCGACCTTTCACAGGAAGATATCCAAGGAAAAATACTGCCAACACCGGCCAGTCGCGTTGAGAAAGAAGGCCATGTCACGATTAACAGCGATTGGACTGTGGTGTATGACAATGGTTATCAAGCACAAGCAAAGTGGCTTGCCGATCAGCTTGGTATCTCAGCGAGCGACTGGGCACCCACTAACCAAAACGTTATTCATTTGGGTTGGGGAAAAATCACCCTTAACGGAAGCGACCAGTGGCATGAAGCTTATCGTCTAGATGTGCAACCTGAGCAGCAACGTATTGAGATTGACGCCCCTGATCAAGCGGGTGCCCTGTACGCTGCACAAAGCTTACTACAACTCAAATCAGGCGACAGCATCAAGGCGGTGACGCTGACCGATGCGCCCCGATTTGCCTATCGAGGCCTTTCTGTTGATGCGGCACGCAACTTTCGCAGTAAAGAAGCCATTTTTAAATTACTCGATCAGATGGCCGCACTAAAGCTTAATAAACTCCACTTGCGTCTCAGCGATGATGAAGCGTGGCGCATTGAGATCCCAGCCCTCCCTGAGCTGGCCGAAGTCGGTAGCAAGCGCTGTCATGATCTATCAGAAACCCGCTGTGTATTGCCCTTCTTAGGCGCAGGACCGGACGGCACAGAAGCATCAGACGGGTATTACACCACGGAAGATTATCAAGCCATCTTGCGTAAGGCGGATGCACTCAATATTACCGTGATCCCTGAGGTAGACATGCCTGGTCACGCACACGCCGCCATCAAAGCGATGGAAGCGCGATATCACAAGTACATGGCACAAGGCGATGAAGCCAAAGCAAAGGAATATTTACTGACTGATTTTGAGGACGATACTCAGTATCTTTCCGTGCAAATGTTCACCGATAATGCCATCAATGTTTGTATGGAATCGAGCTACCGCTTTGCCGATACTGTTGTCTCCGCTTTAGTTGATGCGCATCGTGATGTTCAGCCACTCAGCACATTCCACTTTGGTGGTGACGAAATCGCAGGTGCATGGACCGACTCGCCCATTTGTCAGTCCTTTATAACGAATAATGATACAGGCGTAAGTAGTGTCGATGATTTAAGTCAGTACTTTGTCGAACGTATCTCACACATTGCCCAACGCTATCAGCTGGATCTCGGTGGTTGGGAAGACGGCTTAATGCACACTAATCAGGTCTATCCACGATCACAACTTACCAATCAACAGGTATATGGCAATGCATGGCAAAATATCTGGGAATGGGGGGTTGCCGACCGAGCTTATAACCTCGCTAACAGTGGTTATGGCGTTATCTATAACCAAGCCACACACCTCTATTTTGACCATCCCTACGAGCCAGATCCGAGTGAGCGTGGCTACTATTGGGCACCGCGTTTTACTGATACCCGTAAAACGTTTAGCTTTATGCCTGATGATCTCTACGCTAATGCCAACACAAAACGCAATGGCGCACCAATTACTAAAAAAGAGGTCATCGAGGCCGCAACAGTGAAAACGCTCACGCGTCCAGAAAACGTACTCGGTTTGCAAGCATCGGTTTGGAGTGAAACCATTCGCTCCGATGGCCAGTTTGAATCAATGACCTTCCCTCGCCTCTTTGCCATGGCAGAACGTGCTTGGCACCGTGCTGATTGGGAAGCGAACACACAAAACGAGAAAGAGGCGAATCAAACGCAGCGAAAAGTGGATTACAACCTCTTTGCCAATCAGTTAGCAAACTACTGGTTCCCGCAATTGGAACAACAAGGCATTGGCTTCCGTTTGCCTGTTCCTGGTGGGATGATAGAGAATGGCGAACTAAAAGCGAATTCACCGTTCCCAGGACTCGCCATTGAGTACTCAACCGATAATGGCGCAAGCTGGCAAACCTATGATGCGGCAAACACTCCTCACGTGAGCACTCCTGTGCAGCTGCGCACCGTTTCGGGTGAACGTGTAAGCCGAATCAGTAAGATTGACTAATCGAGCCATCACGCAATATAGAAAAGACAAAGTATAGAAAAGAAAAAGCCCCGTTCACAAAACGGGGCTTTATTGGATCACAATATAT
>NZ_MUFD01000046.1:0-7328 GCF_001995405.1 Salinivibrio sp. AR640
AATAATAAAAAGTTTGATAGGGAATAGCGTTGTCTTGGCAAAACTGCTTAATGGACACTGTGCTTTGCTTTTGTTGTTCAATGATCGCCGCCCAGTGCGCGCGTTTTTGTGCTTGTTTCATCGTACCTCCGCTCAAAAAGGTACTATGGCAAAGCCCGTGTCTTATGGGTATGTGGGGTTTATTAACCGCTTACGTTGCCCGTGAGTTTGGAGAGGAGCAACTTCAATCCTGCCTATGGCTATGTAGTTCACTCATTCAAATCAGACCAACGATCCAACGAGGCCAGCTAAAGCTCTCTTGGCTTCGCTCGCGTATTTTCTTAAGGCAACAGACCATAGGCCATACTAGACCATACAGCTCAGACACACTCTATTCGACTGCTGCTCACAATGATAATTCCTTCTATCAAGTGAAATAACAGTCAACGCAGAGTCGCTCTACTTAGCTACTTATCCATGTAAGCAAAGGTGCGATAGTGTTGTGCTGGTGGTCTATTTAGTATCTGCTACGACTAAAGCAGCAGTGGTGGTGCCACATGGGACTCTTAATGTATATCTAAGAGTTTTTCTTTGGGCTCTTCAATTAGACGTTGTAAATGGCTTGATTAGACAGAAGCCTCTGATGGGAAAGAGCCAGAGAAGAGTGGCAGCGAGGCTGACTCTTAGTGTATATCTAAAAGTTTTCCTTGGGCTCTTCAATTAGACGTTGTAAATGCCCTAGTGAGAGCGTGAAGACTCTATGACAAAATACTATCGCTGAGACTATCAATGACTGACATCTCTTAATGTATATCTAAGAGTTTTTCCTGGGGGGCTTCAATTAGACGTTGTAAATGTCCTAGTCACGCTTACAAAGCTACTCCAATTATACCGATAACTTCCAATGCAAGGCCTAACCAAAAGGACACCTTCTTAATTGTACCCTCCTCAAAAACCCCTGCATCTCTAGAAGTTCGTGAGGAAAGATTCATGCAGGCTCAATCTCCAAGCTCAAGACTTCTGCATTCTAAATCTTTCTAACATAAAAACCTTAAAATAAGAAAACACCGAAAACTCAATTAATAGATTCGACCTCTAACCACTCCTTCATCTTTTCTGATGTTCCCTTATCAATCACAACATCTTTCCCTTCAAGACTAAAATTACTTGCAATATCAACCTGCTCATTAACAAAGCTACGGACCGATAAAAACTCAGTACCTAAACGCAAAAGATAGCTCTCATTTACACGGAATGCTCCTTTGAATATATCATTTTCATCATGCATAATCTGAAGAGAGAGTTCTCCATCTTCGTCCTTTAAGAAACGGGGAAAAAGTCCAGCATCTCTTATCATATTTTCTACCACTCTCATTTCTATAAAGACCACAACTTCCACTTCTCCCATTGAGAAAAGAAGCGAGTTATAAGGAGTAAAAGAAAGTAAAAAAGGATAAGATGGTAGGTGGCGCTCATCACAGACCAAATGAATTACTATAGAGCTATTACTGTGCTCTTCCATGACTTCCTTAAACTTTTCTTCCTGCCCCGAAGCAAAAGCGATATATGTTAAACCAGGCTCTGGGGACAATGTTTTAATGCCCTTCTCACGAAAAGCACCTTCAATGCATCGGTTGATCGATTCTCTATGACTTACCTCTTTATGACACACCTCTATCCGCTTGGTTAATTCAAAACCGTGGTAGTTTTTTGCAAACCCAGAACAGAGAAAGCTGACAACTTCCTCAAGATGTTGGAACTGTCGATCCGTTCGAGAGTTACGATTAGTCGAACTCTTTATTTCTATAGGGATGGGTTCATCTCCTCCCAGAACACAAATATCCCCAACCCTCAAAGTATTAGTTAAATCACTCAAAACCACAGGAACCCCTAGCTCTACTCCCTTTGCCATCGAAATGTATTCTTTTTCAAATCCAGCTTTTCCTGATAAAAAACCTGGTTCTTGCTTAGGGTGGCCTTCATGACCAAGGTAAAGATGCTTTAATGAGCTTTTAGTTTGATAAATAAAAGCAATACCATCTCCCACACACCTCCAAACAAACAAAATTCTCTTATAAATAGACAACCTCTCCTTACCTTTTCTTATCATTTCCTTTAGCTCCCTCACCTTCCACTTCTCTTCTGGTGGGCGCTTTCTTCTTCTATACCTCTCTAGCCGACGAACACCCTCGCTCAAAAGTTTTATACTCCTTTCCGTCTTCTTCAACTCGCTTATTACTTTATTCTGCAAGGGCAGAAGCAGATATACTTTCTCCCTTTGTTCTCTCAGCAAGTGTAAAGATTCTACCGCCTCCAAAAAACCTTTAACATCAAAAAACATACCCTCTCCTTACAGCTGTTATTTTATAATGCTTAGCATATGATTATAGAATTCAACAAATACTTTTTTGTAGTCTTTTAACCGACGACACAGAGCACCCCAAAGCCTCGGCTGTGGCATTAATAGAGTACCCCTTTGAGCGAAGCTCATGCACCTGCTCTTTGCTTATAGTGTGAGGGCGACCCATATGCTTACCTTCTGCCTTTGCACGCTCTCTGCCTGCGTTTGAGCGCTCTAACATCTTCCTTCTTTCCATCTCTGCCACCTTGGACAGAATGGTCACCAGAAGCTCTCCTGCGTCTGTGCTGAGGTCTACCCCTAACCTTGTCACAATGACGTTCACACCGCCTCTCAGAAGCTCTCTCACGGTGTTTTGCACATCAATGCTGTCTCTCCCCAATCTATCAAGATCGACCGTCACAAGTGTGTCTCCTTCGCGCACATAGTCGAGTAGCTTCTTAAACTCTGGCCTCTTCTCAGCGCTAACTGTCCCGCTCACTCCACAATCAGCGAACTCCTTGTCTATACGGTATGTCTTATTGAGCTCTCTTCGTTGATTCTCGATTGTTTGGTCGTCAGTTGAAACACGGTAATACGCGATAACAGCCATTTCTTACTCTTCATCTTGGTCTATAAGATGGGCTCATAATTTCATATAGGTCTAAAACTGTCAAACAGGACTTATAGACTACCCTGCCGTAGCTGTTTGAGGTAGGTTCAAAAGGCAACATTAAGAGACCTACTAAGGTGAATAAAAAACAACCAAAGGTTCTCATTGGGGGGGCGTTAGCACTCATAAAAATATTTTCCACACCACCAATCCAGATAGTTAAATTTCTTATAGGGTGCGCGGGGGGAAATTTAAAACACTATGTATTATTAAATGCGAGAGAAAATTTTTTACGTAAAAACAAAGCAGAAAAGACGAAGAAAGACCCGTAGCTAGTTAACTTAACGCCATCAGATACCACTAGGTAGCTAATTACGGCTACCTAGGGCTAACAAAGAGCTTTACTCGTACAGGTCTACCGATGCCTTTAACTCCCCTGCCAGTTGGAAAAGGTCATCAACACTGTCGATGGGAGTTTTAGTCTCTTTCTTGTTTGAGTCAAAGATTCCTACATACTTCTGTCGACCATTAAAATGCAACCTGCACAATGGTTTACGATTATTATCATCAAGCAGAATCCCAAAGTAGCTTTGTGTGTCTCGATGAGCGACTCGAGATACATCGACTCTTTCTCTCAGAATAGCTTTGACAACATTATAACCGTCGAGCTCTTCCTCTGTGGTGACTATCTTAGGGTTGCTACCATCCGCTTCGGAAGAGCTTTCATCCTGCTCTGGTTGTTCGTTGGCTCCTCTCGCCTCACGCTCTTCACTGCCTATGGCATACTTCAAACGAGCGTTTATGCTGTCGTTGAGGAATTGCTTCAAAGCTTTTTTCGTTATTTCAGTAAACTGTGCTTTGACCTTGGCTGTTTGCATCCCATCGTAGACCCTAGCAGTCAAAAGCTTTACAAAGTCTTCCTCTGGATCTTGGAACTGCTCTGCTAACACCTTTTTTATTTGATTGAGATACTTCAATTCACCAGCCGCATCGACCACGGAATCGACATCGAAAGAAGTCTTCGTCAGTTTTTTCAGCTCTGGGACTACATGCTCGTCGACCTCGGACATATCTAGAATCAAGAACGGTTTGTCATCCATTTTATTTGGCGCATCGAGGTCAGTGAAAAACTGATACTCACAACCGTTAGTCAATACAGCTATACGGGCATTGGTCACTGAAAAATATCGGTATAGTTGGCTAGAGTGTTTTGGTGAGAGCGCTTCATTCACTTTTTTACACTCGATTAAGATCTGAACATCCCCATCTTTCATCAGAGCATAATCAACCTTCTCTCCCTTCTTCGTGCCTGTATCAGCAGTGAACTCAGGGATAACCTCGCTGGGGTCGAAGATATCGTATCCAAGCACATTGTGAAGAAATGGCATCACCAAAGCAGTCTTTGTCGCCTCTTCTGTTTCTATCGAGTCATATAGCTGTCCCACCTTTTTGGACAAAGCTTGCAGTCGCTCTATAAAGTCCATTTCACTCTCCTTATATCTGCTTCAGTGTGCTTGCAGATGCAACAGCTTTAATACATTTGCTTTTTTATTAGACCATCAACATAGCAAGCATGCTGTGATTGAAAGCCCATCTGTACTCATTACAAGACAACCTATCAGCTTAACTATTTACTCACCTACATGGCTGAGCTACAATTCGAGGAAAATTCGGTATCACACGCTCGAAGATACAAGAAATAAAGCCTTTAAATCAAAAGGTTATGTGCAGCGTGCTGGATTGGGAAATAGCCTCCCGCCAGCTCCACCAATCGATTGGAAAAGACGCCTTAGGGCGTCTTTTTTTATTGCCTAAAAACTCGTCCCTAAACAAATAACCCTTTGCCTTCTCAGAAACTGTGCTACTGTTTAGTTCTCTCCTACAGCTTAGTAGGAGCTCTTTTCTTTACCGGGCGAAAGACTCGGCAATCCTTAGCGGCCCTTCTAAGCCTAACCAGGCTTCAATAATGTCCGTATCACCAAAATCAGCACACACTCCAACTCGATTAGTAGCAGGTAAAACGTCGCACGAAGACGTCGATTTAGCATCACCAACGACTCGATTCGATAACCAAGAAACATTACTCGAGAGCCAAGAGAGGTTAATCGAGAGCCAAGGGGCATTAACCCCGACGGCAATTGTTTATTGTGAAGGTCATTTTGGTAAAATTGATGGGAAAACTGCCAATGGTCTTGTCCGACACTCTCAAAAATATCGTATTCTCTCCGTTATAGACAGCTCCCTTGCAAACAAAGACGCGGGCGACATTCTCGACAAAACCAAAAACAACATCCCTATTTTCGCCGACCTCGAAGAGGCTTTACATCATGAGTCTACACGACCAGATTATTTTATTTTTGGTGTCGCGCCGTCCACAGGCTTACTGTCTGATTTAGATAAAAATGTCATCCTCGACGCCATGTCAAAACGGCTCAATATCGTTAATGGTTTACATGAATTTCTCAATGACGATGCCATTTTTGTTGATGCGAGCAAGAAGAACAACGTCCACATACTGGATATTCGCAAACCCAAGAAAAAAGAGGCGTTAAAAACATTTACTGGGCAAGTCCATAGTGTGACCTGTCCCATTGTCGCTATTTTGGGAACAGATTGTGCGCTCGGGAAACGGACCACTACGACAATATTGGCTCAAGAGCTCAGAAAGGTAGGGTTAAACGTCGTCATGATCGCCACCGGACAAACCGGTATTATTCAGGGTGAACGTTATTGTGTGGCACTCGATGCTGTTCCTTCTCAATTTTGTGCTGGCGAATTAGAGGCCGTGATCGTCGATGCCTACACCCAAGAAAACCCAGATATTATTTTAGTGGAAGGCCAAGGTGCTCTGAGTCATCCAGCCTTTTCCACGAGCTCATTCATACTGCGAGGAAGTTGCCCGACCGCAGTTATCTTACAGCATGCACCGAAACGCCTGTATCGTGTCGATTTTCCCAACATGGCGATACCGACGCTCGCAAGCGAAATTAACCTGATCGAAACATTTGCCAATACGCATGTCATTGGGATCACTCTCAACCACGAGGGGATGTCGATGGGAGAGACTTTATCTTATATCAATGCGTATACACATGAACTTAAACTCCCGGTCACCGATCCCTTATCGCAACCGAAAGAGCAATTAGTACAGATCCTACTTTCAGCGTTCCCACTGCTAGAAGATAAAATTGAAGCAAAGCAGTGAGCTACCCAAAAATAGAACTCGATTGCGCTAAAATATCCCTCAACACCCAACGGCTGATTGAACAACTGACTTTAAAAGGCGTGACTGTCACTCCCGTGACCAAAAGCTGTTTGGGCCACCCTATCATTGCCAATACGCTCATTAATGCCGGCGCAACGATGCTCGCTGACTCAAGAGTAGATAATATAAAACGGATGAGAGAGGCAGGTGTCACGGTACCCACTCTATTAATACGTTCCCCGATGCTAAGCCAAATAGAGCGCGTCGTCATTGACTGCGATATCAGTCTGAATACTGAAATTGCAGTGATCCAAAAACTCTCTGACGCCGCTGGGCGATGTAATCGTATTCACCAGATCATCATTATGGTTGAGCTGGGAGATTTAAGAGAAGGTGTCATGCCCGACAACCTTATTAATCTGATCAACGATGTCATTAAACTGCCCAACATTACACTCAAAGGCATAGGTACGAATTTAACCTGCCGCTACGGTGTTGAGCCAGACGATATCAATATGCAGCTTTTATCGGATCTTGCTGAACACATCGAGACGACGTTTTCGATAAAGCTAGACATCATTTCGGGCGGTAACTCGGGCTCGATCAATTGGGTACTCGCCCATCAAGGCCAAACCCGTATTAACCATTTACGGCTTGGCGAAGCAATATTTTTAGGCCTAGTCCCAAAAAATCAGCCACAAATATCGGGCTTATCATCCACAGCGATCACATTAACAGCCGAGGTCATAGAGTCGAGCCAAAAACCCTCATACCCATGGGGAAAACGAGGCGTTAATGCCTTTGGTGAAACCATCAGCCTACAAAATAGAGGTCAGGTCAACCAGGCCATTCTTGCCTTAGGCCGACAGGATGTATGTATTGACGGATTACATCCTCCCAGCGGCATGACAATCGTTTCATCATGCAGTGATCATTTAATGGTTGAGACACCAGAAAAAATGCTAGCGGTCGGTGAAACCGTCACATTTGGGTTGGACTATAGTGCTTTTCTTTCAGCCATGACGTCCGAGTTTGTCGATAAAGTTTATCGATAGCCAACCATACGACAGTCTATCAACTTATAAGACCCTCAGAAAAAATGATTAATTATGCCAATAATTGTGTATTTAATCGTTATAAGCAAATTTAAAGTTAAAAAATATGCATAAAAAACCACGCCATATCCCTCTATC
>NZ_MUFD01000047.1:0-6073 GCF_001995405.1 Salinivibrio sp. AR640
CCCACACAGATTGCATAGGTCAAATTGTTAAAGAGCGCCGCTCATCGTTGAGCGGGAGTGGCATAATACGCCACTTTGGCATTGAGTCAAGCATTTTGTTTTGCTTGTCTGTATTGCCGTTGTTAGCTCGGCTTGCCGTGCCAACGAGAGCGCATTATAGAGAGGTAATTTTTTGGCGCAAGGGGTTTTTGATAAAAAGATCTCAGGCGCGCAAAAACCCAACAATTTGCATTATTCCTAAGCGTTTTTGAGTCAAACCAAGAAAAAAGCCACCAAAAATGGTGGCTTTTGCCTGATAGGGCTGGGTTAGCCTTGTTTTGCAATGACATGGTCATTCTCAACATCAAGCCAAACGGGCTGACCTGGGACCAGTTCCCCACTCAATATTTGTTGCGCCAGTGGGTTTTCGATTGTCTGTTGGATAGCCCGTTTAAGTGGACGCGCTCCGTAGACAGGATCAAACCCGCTTTGAGCAACCTTGGCAAGCGCGGCTTCGGAAATCTCCAATTTGAAATCTTTTTCTGCCATTCGTCGGGCAAGCTCTTGCATCTGCAAGCCAGCGATTTCTTTTATATGCTCTTCAACCAGTGGATGGAACACAACGGCTTCATCAATACGGTTAATAAACTCCGGTCGGAAATGATTCGCCGCCACCTCCATCACTGTTTGCTTCATGCCTGCATAATCCAGTTCACCAAAGTGTGCTTGGATTTGCTCTGAACCCAGATTGGAGGTCATGATGACGACGGCATTTCGAAAATCAACCGTTCGCCCCTGACCATCCGTTAAACGCCCATCATCGAGTACCTGCAACAAGATGTTGAATACATCAGAATGCGCTTTTTCTATCTCATCAAGTAGAATTACCGAATAGGGACGACGACGAACCGCTTCAGTAAGATAGCCCCCTTCTTCATATCCAACATAACCAGGAGGCGCGCCAACTAAGCGTGCTACCGAGTGTTTTTCCATAAATTCAGACATATCTATCCGAACCATAGCATCACGGCTATCGAACATGAATTCGGCCAGCGACTTACACAACTCAGTTTTCCCCACCCCTGTCGGCCCAAGGAAAAGGAAGGAGCCAATCGGGCGATTCGGATCCGCCAGTCCGGCTCGGCTACGCCGAATGGCATTGGCGACGGCACCGACCGCTTCATCTTGACCTATCACCCGCTGGTGCAAGGCTGATTCCATTTTAAGTAGCTTTTCTTTTTCGCTTTCCAGCATACGAGAAACAGGGATCCCTGTCTGCCGTGCGATAACATCTGCGATCTCAGCCTCTGTGACTCGGTTTTTCAATAAAGTCATTTCCTGCATTTCTGCTTGGCTAGCAAGATCGAGCTGCTTTTCTAAGTCAGGAATTTTGCCATACTGTAGTTCTGACATTCGGCTTAAATCCCCGGCTCGCCGCGCTATCTCCATGTCAGTTCGTGCTTGCTCTAGAGCAGCTTTTATATGTTGAGCTCCAGATACAGCGGCTTTTTCTGTGTTCCAGACCTCTTCGAGCTCGGCATAATCACGCTCTTTTGCCTCTAGCTCGTCACGCAATGTCTCTAAACGCTTTTGACTCGCACTATCTTCTTCTTTTTCTAGTGCTTGTTGTTCAATTTTAAGTTGGACAATGCGTCGTTCTAAGCGATCTAACGAATCGGGTTTCGAATCAATTTGCATCCGAATGCTGGACGCCGCTTCGTCAATAAGATCAATGGCTTTATCGGGTAACTGGCGATCGGCAATGTAGCGATGTGACAAGCTGGCTGCGGCGACGATGGCCGGATCGGTAATTTCTACCGCATGGTGCAGCTCGTAACGCTCTTTTAATCCGCGCAGAATGGCGACCGTGTCTTCTACATTCGGCTCATTCACCAATACTTTTTGAAAGCGACGTTCTAATGCCGCATCTTTCTCTACATATTGGCGGTATTCATCAAGTGTCGTTGCGCCCACACAGTGAAGCTCGCCCCGTGCCAAGGCAGGTTTGAGCATATTCCCGGCATCCATGGCCCCTTCAGCTTTACCGGCCCCGACCATGGTATGAAGTTCATCAATAAAGAGGATGACATTACCTTCCTCTTTCGCCAGTTCATTTAATACCGCTTTTAGTCGCTCTTCAAACTCCCCACGGTATTTAGCCCCAGCGACTAGCGCCCCCATATCGAGAGAAAGCACGCGTTTACGGCGCAAACCTTCCGGTACCTCACCATTCACAATACGCTGGGCTAACCCTTCAACAATCGCGGTTTTGCCTACACCAGGCTCACCAATCAGGACGGGATTGTTTTTGGTACGACGCTGTAGCACTTGGATGGTCCGGCGAATTTCATCATCACGGCCGATAACAGGATCCAGTTTGCCTTGCTCAGCACGCTCGGTCAGATCCAGGGTAAATTTCTCCAACGCCTGCCGGTTTTCTTCGGCGTTGGGATCATCGACTTGCTGACCGCCACGGACTTTTTCTATCGCTTGTTCAACTTTTTGTGATGTCAGGCCATGGCTGCGCAATAGCTCCCCAAGCGGCCCTTTATCTTCTACCGCAGCTAAGACAAAAAGCTCAGACGAGATATATTTGTCTTTACGCTTTTGTGAGATCTTATCGCAAAGGTTAAATAAGTTACCCAGATGATTCGAAAGCTGAACCTCACCGCCCGTGCCTGTGACTTGAGGGACGCGATCCAATAACTCAGAAAGGCTAGAGCGCAGTTGGCTCACATCCACGTTCAGCATGGTTAATAGCGGACGAATCGCACTGCTATCTTGATTCAGGAGTGCGGTCATCAAGTGAACGGGTTCAATATATTGATGGTCTCGCCCTAACGCGAGTGATTGCGCATCAGAAATGGCAATTTGAAACTTACTGGTAAAACGGTCAAGGCGCATCGTTAGTTCCTCCCACTTAACACCTTTAGTTGATGAATAAATGGGCACGATGCAGGTATTTTTCAAGCATCTAAGACGACTTTATTTCATTCGCCAGATACACGTTGCCATCCGCCCCGTTTGTCCATCTCGGCGATAGGAATAAAATTGATCGCCTTGCTGGTAGGTACATAGCGATCCCCCATAAATCGCGGTCACGCCAGTAGCTATTAGTCGTTGCCTTGCAAGCGCATAGAGATCAGCCAAATACTTATCTGACCCTCGAGGTGAAAAAGCGGCCTTGGTCTGCCAAGAATACGAGATGAATGCCTGATAAACATCTTCACCGACTTCAAAAGCTTGTGGACCAATTGCCGGCCCCAACCAAACAAAACAGCGTTCTGGTTGCGCAAATAAAGCGAGGGTTGATTCTAAAACACCATTTAGTAGCCCTCGCCACCCGGCATGTGCCGCCGCGACCTGGCAACCATCATGGCTACAAAAAAGTACCGGTAAGCAATCAGCGGTCATGACCGTACAAGCTTGTCCGACGGTATCTGTAAATGCTGCATCGGCTTTGGGATGTGTGTCTTGATGTGGCAGCCGTGCAACCTCAGTCCCATGAACTTGCTCAAGCCACGTCAGTTCTCCGTGAACCATACCGGCTAGAGCAAGACGATTTTTTTGCACGGCATCTGGATCATCACCCACATGCATACCAAGATTCCAACCCGCAAACACGCCCTGGCTCACTCCCCCTTCACGAGTTGTGGTAAGTGCACCGATATTATCAGGAGCCGGCCAATCAGGTTGGAGATAATCCATTAGTACTCGTCTTCTCCGTTTTCTGCTTGGTCGCTACGTAAATGCTCCGTCAATGCGACCATATCGTCGGGGATCGGGGCATGCCATTCCATTTGCTCACCCGTGATCGGATGGTCAAGACGTAACATGGCGGCATGTAATGCTTGGCGCTTGAACTGCCTTAGCGTCTGAACCAAGATCTCGCCCGCTTGACGTGGAGGCTTTGCCTTACCGCCATAAAGCGGGTCCCCTACCAGAGGATGATTTAAATACGCCATATGCACTCGGATTTGGTGAGTCCGCCCCGTCTCTAGTCGCAAACGTAACCGTGTATGACCCCGGAAATGTTCTGCAACCCGATAATGGGTTATCGCAGGCTTCCCTAATTCTTGGACGGCCATATGAGTCCGTTTTGTTGAATGGCGGCCTATCGGTTTGTCCACCATGCCACCACCGGTCATATTGCCAATCGCAATCGCTTCGTATTCACGCGTGATTTTACGTTTTTGTAGCGCGCGTACCAGTCGGGTCTGCGCGGGGATCGTTTTCGCAACCACCATTAGGCCCGTGGTATCTTTATCCAAACGATGCACTATCCCTGCACGCGGTACATCCCCGATATCAGGATAACGGTGAAGTAAACCATTCAATAGTGTTCCATCCGGACAGCCGGCACCTGGATGCACCACAAGCCCAGCAGGTTTATTAATCACCAAGAGGTCATTATCTTCATAGACGACGTCGAGCGGTATCTCTTGGGGTAGCCAGCGATCGTCATCTTCAATCTCTGTGTCAATCTCAACCTGCTCCCCGCCCATGACTTTCTGACGAGGCTTGTCTACCGCCATACCATCGAGTGAGACTTGCCCTGCTTGAATCCATGTTTTGATCCGAGAGCGAGAGTAATCGGGAAACAGCTCTGCGATCGCTTGATCGAGTCGCTGACCCATTTGGTGTTCTTGGATCTGATGGGATAATTCTATCTGTTGTGCCATACCGAACTTTTCTGTGATTTCTATGACTAAACCCTCGCAACAGTCGCTATCGTGGCGCTCGGCATATCGCCGGTAAACGCCTTTTGCTATAGTCGCCTATCACTGGATAAAATAGCCGGGATAATGACATTGTATCTGTTTGCCGCTGTGACCGTAATCCAGATGGCATAAAAACTTTTCAAGGAAGTGCGATAACCCATGAAACGCCTAACCCTTACTGCGCTACTCGCAGCCTCTGTACTCGTCGGTTGCTCAAGCAACAGTCAAGTTGTCCAAGACGATCCGCCATCCAAACTGTATCAGGATGCTGAAGCGCAGTTAAACAAAGGGGCATGGATAACAGCCATTGAAAAGCTTGAGGCATTGGACTCTCGCTATCCGTTTGGTGCTTATTCCGATCAAGTGCAACTGGATCTTATCTATGCTTATTACAAAAATGACGATCTGGCCTTGGCCGAAGCAACCATTGATCGCTTTATGCGTATGCACCCCGCTCATGCCGAAAGTGACTGGGTTGCCTATATGCGAGGCCTCGTTCATATGGCACAAGATCGCAGCCTAATCCACGACATTCTCCGTATGGAGCGCAATGATCGTGACCCTCAGCCGGCTCGTAAAGCATTTACTGATTTTCGCCGCTTACTCGAACGCTATCCCAATAGCGAGTATGCTGCTGATGCAAAGGCACGTATGATCGCGTTAAAAAATCGTTTAGCTCAATACGAGTTAGCCGCCGCCGACTACTATATTCGTCGTGAAGCTTGGGTTGCAGCCGTTAACCGTTGCCAGGCCTTACAACGAGACTTCCCTGACACTGAAGCCGCTAAAGCTTCTTTGCCTCTGATGCTAACAGCCTATAAGAAGCTCGGACTTGACGAGCCAGCCGAGCGTACTCAGGATCTGATAGACAAAAATTCCATTTAATCCGTCAATATTGGTTAAAACGACACTGGTTAAAACGACAAAAGCCTCTCTATTATAGAGAGGCTTTTTTGTGCTATGTCGCGATGAGACGAGCAAACACGAACAAAAAAAGAAAGCCCTGACCGTCAGGCCAGGGCTTTATTGGTTTTTCATCAAAGATTAAAGATACAAAAAAGCCCCGACCGTTAGGTCAGGGCTTCGTATTTCTACTTATCAAAGTCTTACACATATCTGCTTTGATGCTTAAATKTTTGCTAACTAAAGCCYAATAYTAAGCTCTAATTAGATTATCTTGTTTGATGCGATGAGGATTTTGAATCGAGACACGCAGTGTATGCCAATACATGAGCATCGAAGATATCAAAAGCATCGAGCTATCAACAAGATAAGCAATGAGAGCCTGGCGATGTCCTACTCTCACATGGGGAGACCCCACACTACCATCGGCGCTGCTTCGTTTCACTACTGAGTTCGGCATGGGATCAGGT
>NZ_MUFD01000048.1:0-5340 GCF_001995405.1 Salinivibrio sp. AR640
TTATTATACTGCTTGTTGTTAAAAATGTTGTTTTATTGTGAAAAATACAAAGCGACAAAAAATAAAGCAGGTCAAGGTCGTTTTTAGGCAAAAAAAAGCGCACTTGCTTATCGCAAGTGCGCGTGTGTTGCGGTGATAGTGTTTACAGCATGACACCGACGCTGAGCATAACCATAATCATGATAGTTAAAATGCCAAGCAGGGGAGCAACCCATTTTATCCATTTCGCATAGGGTACACGCGCAATGGCTAAGCCGCCCATGACCACGCCAGACGTCGGAGTCACTAGGTTGACCAAGCCAGAGGCTGACTGGTAAGCGGTGACGACTAATTCGCGACCGACGTTGGCGAAATCAGCGAGGGGCGCCATGATTGGCATGGTTAGAACAGCCAGTCCTGATGATGAGGGCACCAAGAAAGACAGAAGTACTTCAAGCCAATACATCACATTGATAAACACAAATGACGACAAGCCCGATACTAGGCTTTCCGCGCTATTCAGTATGGTGTCGGTGATCATGCCTTTGTCCATGATCACCACAATACCGCGCGCAATACCGATGATCAGCGCTACACCAAGTAGGTCTCTCGCCCCATCTATAAAGCTGGTGGTGATTTCCTCTTCACTCATGCGCGCAATAAGACCAATGATAATGGCGGCCCCTAAGAACACGGCTGAGATCTCGGCCATCCACCATCCGAGCGAGGAGACGCCATAAATCATGACCGCGAATGCACCGGCAAAAACGGTAAGGATGACCTTACGTGTGGCGGTGAAGTCTAGGCTTTGATTATCATCGTGCTCGCCAAGGAAATGCTTTTTATTACTTTCATACTGGTCATAAACAATGGATTGGCTTTGGTCAGCGCGTACTTTTCGAGCATAGCGCATGACATAAGCGACACAAATGAGCCAACCAATGGCCAAAATGGCGAGGCGCAGCAGAATACCGTCGGTAAAAGGAATGCCTGCGGCATTGGCAGCAATCACAGTCGCAAACGGGTTAATGGTTGAGCCTAATGTGCCAATACCTGCGCCAAGTAGCACGGTGGCAGCGGCAACGACAGGATCAAAACGTGCGGCCATCATCACAGGCACAAGCAAGGTATAGAAGGGGAGTGATTCTTCAGCCATCCCGTAGATGGTGCCCCCTGCGGCAAATAGGCCCATCAAGATAGGGATCATCCACTCTTCGCGCCCTTCCAAGCGTTTGGTGACCCGCTCAATACCAGCATCAATGGCGCCCGTTTTCGTCACCAGCCCCAAAAAGCCGCCAATAATAAGAATAAACAGGGAGACATCAATGGCCGCCGCTTCATAAGTTTGGTGATTATAAAAGCCATCAATGGGGGCTAAAAGGACATCCACGATGCCTTGCGGATTACTCTCAACTTGCTGATAAGTGCCTGATACAGGGACTTCTTGACCAAGCTCTTCGTTCATGGTGCGGTCGTATTGCCCTGCGGGTACGACCCAACTTAGGGCGGCAACGACGGCAATAAGAATAAACAGTATCGTATAAGCGGATGGGAACTTCAGATTGGCAAACCAACCTTTTTTCTCAGGAACACTCTGGTTACTCATGGTTTCTCCTCATACCTCTTCTCAGTACAGGGGCGTACTACACGTGTTGAGGTAAAGCGTTAAGTTTCACGTCATTATTATTTTGAGCAATAAACATTTGCTTTGTCTTTATTGTAAAAGCGAGAGGCTTCTGACTTCTTGGTGATATCTCACAAAAGGAAATGTGGCTTTTTATTAAAAAAGATGAGCTAAAATTTTAAAGTGAATGTTATGTTGGTTTTTACGCGTACTTATCCTTTTTTTCGCCAAGGGAAAGGTGGGTTTTTATTGATTAAAATGTATCTACTTGCAGCGTAAGGCAGATATTATCCCTTTGCTCGATAGCGTTTATGTGAGCAGATTGCTTAATTAGTCATAAGTGGTGGGCGTTAATGATGAATAAAACAGGATAAAACACCAAGGGTTCCAACGTGAGATAATTAGGCTTTTCTTGTTTTAAATCAAATTAGCGGTTGGCTTAAACCGAAGTCCGCATAGGAAAGGGCGCACTTGCGCCCTATTGATGAGGGCGTTATTTCTTTTTGGTGGGTTTTGGCAGCACAATCATATCGCACTCAGAAAAATGGTCTTGGAAAGCGCGATTATTGATATCGAAGATAACAATGAGGTTGCCAAGGCCAAAGCAGGCCGTTGCCATGCGGATCAGTGCCTGAGTGGGGCGAATATTACTGCCATCGGTATTTTGCAGGCGCAGGCGCCATGCTCGCATCCCGAGTGTTTGTCCTGCCTTACACCAAAAATAGCCATAGAACCCACCGATGACACAGGCTAAATACGCTGTATATAATGGGTTAACAATGGGGTGATGGGTGAGAAAGTCACTGATATCTTGGTAGGGCGCGATAGACATGCCGAGCGCTTGTGCGATCGCGAGCAATGCCATCATGCCGCCCCCCGCAAGCATAAGAAGTGCGGCAACCACTAGAATATCATAGACCCAGGCCGCTAAGCGGCGAAAAAAACCTGCGGTTGGACAAGCGATAGAAGACGTTTGCATTGGTGTTTACATCCCAGTATTCAATTCGATGCTAGCCTAGCACAGACACTGTCTTGGCGAGTAAGACTAGGCTGTTGTTTTTTGACCAACTATGGGGATTTTTTCTGCATAAGTGTATCTTAGTGTCCTGAGTTGGTTAAAAATAATGCGAACAAACACTTTTTTGCTTTTTGTGCTTGCACTCGAAAGGGCGGTACGTATAATTGGCCGCACTTGCCGAGATGGCGGAATTGGTAGACGCAGCGGATTCAAAATCCGCCGCCTTAACGGGTGTGAGGGTTCAAGTCCCTCTCTCGGCACCAAATCCCAAAAAAGCCCCAGTCTAAAGACTGGGGCTTTTTTCGTTATGCGCCCGCATAAGCGATGTGCAAGTCACAATCCGCCACATTCTATCCCGCTAATCCTGACGGCCCAAGGTATGATCCCTCGATAAGCAAAAAGAGGGAGTAGTAAGGTGCAAGTGCGTTATCAAGACATTGCTCGTTGGATCGAAGCACAAATCCAGCAGCGCGTTTGGCAAGTCGGCGAGCGGATCCCATCGGTAAGAGAAATGAGCCGTCTCCAGCGCGTGAGTCCAATGACAGTGATGCGTGCTTATGAACAGTTGGAAGCTGATGGCTGGGTTGAAGCGAGACCCCGGTCCGGTTTTTTTGTTCGCCCTCATTATAACCAGTTGGCAGAGCATGTATTGGCGAGGCCGCAAGCTGATTCTCAATGGCTCTCCACGCATCAGGATGTCTTTGATGTGATCAGTGCTAGTCACCAAGGAACGCGCTATCCATTTGGTTCGGCATTTCCCGATCCTCAACTGTTCCCCATGCAAGCCTTGGGACGGGCAATGGCGCGAGTGCTTCGTCAGTCTTCACATCCAGACCACTTTACTATTTTACCACCCGGTGACACTGGGCTGCGTCGGTTGATTGCCCAACGCTATCTGCGTCAAGGCATTAAAGTTGGCATTGACGAAATCATTATCACCAACGGTGCAATAGAAGCATTAAGTTTGTCATTAGCCGCACTCACTCAACCTGGTGATAAAGTCATTATCGAAGCACCCGCTTTTTATGGGGTACTGCAAACGCTTGAAAGGCTACAACTTGAACCCGTTGCTGTATCGGTTGATCCAAGTTCTGGTATTGATATAAATGCGCTTGAGCACGCCTTAATCTCACACCAAGTATCGGCATGCTGGTTAATGAGTAACTTTCATAATCCTACCGGGGCATCGATTCCAGATGATGACCGGCCCCGTGTGGTTAGCCTACTTGCGTCTCATCAAGTCCCACTTATCGAAGATGATGTATATGGTGAGCTCTATTTCACCCCTTCACGGCCCATGCCTTTAAAAGCCTATGATGCGCAAGGCGGCGTCTTACATTGCGGCTCTTTCTCCAAACAGCTTGCACCTGGTTTTCGAGTGGGCTGGGTCGCGGCAGGGTGCTATGCGATGCAAATAGAGAAGCGTCAGTCCGTTTCGAGCTTAGCCGTAGGGGCGCCCAATCAACTGGCGATTGCTGATTACTTAAAACAAGGCGGCTATGACGCGCACTTACGCCGATTACGTGAAACGCTGTCTACTCGTCAAAACCAGGTCCTCACCCAACTCAAAGCGATCTTACCGGCCAGTGCCTCGGTTAGCGAACCCAAAGGCGGTTATTTTTTGTGGGTTACATTGGATAAAAACATCGATACGCGTGATCTGTTTCAGGCGTTAAGGCCGTTTGGTGTGACCATCGCCCCGGGTGCATTGTTTGCGACAGATGGACGGTTTAATCATTGCTTTCGTCTCAATCTCTCGATTGATGGAAAAGTAACAAGAGAGCTCGAGCACAATGATGCCGAGTGTGATGGGTTAAATCAGATTGCGACGGCTCTCTCATCGTTACTCGCCGCGTCACCTGTACCAGTTAAATAGTGATCACTTTGTACTAGGCCGCGACGGCACTTTTCCCTTTAAACTGGATGTGCAATACCAGCTTGGGAGGAAAAGATGAAACAAGAGATGAGCATGATGGTGGTCGCAATAATTTGTGCAGCGTTACTGATCCTTGGCCACATCATTATTATTGAAACACTTGCCTATTACACATGGGCGCAATGGACCGCTGGCGCAATTCCTTTTGTGCTTTTGCTCATGGCGTGGGGCGCTGTGCGTTATTGTCGAGCGAAAGAGCGTGCGGAGGAAAGGCAACAATCGCACTTGCACTAATTGTTTTTTTGTATTGAGGGAGCGTGAGCACCAGCCATCTCTCGCTCTCCACGACTAGAAAAGCTCTCAACGACCGGAAAAAGGGGCCTTTTGTCTGTTTTTGTTTGTTTTGTGAACAAACGAGCAGCAAGGCGCTTTTTTTTTATATTTAGGGGTTGCGGTAAAAACTGAGATCTCTATACTGCGCTTCCTGTCGACGGGGCAACGAGACGTAAGTCACGAAATGCCAACCACTAAGTCGACACGCTCTTTAACAATTTGACCTATGCAATCTGTGTGGGCACTCGTTGAGAATAGACAAAAAGATTTATTCGATGAACTGAGTGACCAATACGATATAACTTTTAGTTATTCGGCACAGTCAATTCGTTTGTCTCGCAAGAGACGAACAAAACAGTATTTATCGAGCCGTTTGTCTTTTCTTTGGAAAAGCAAACACCAAAACTTTAATTGAAGAGTTTGATCATGGCTCAGATTGAACGCTGGCGGCAGGCCTAACACATGCAAGTCGAGCGGAAACGGCAGTATTGAAGCTTCGGTGGATTTACT
>NZ_MUFD01000049.1:0-3388 GCF_001995405.1 Salinivibrio sp. AR640
CGCATGCCGAATTAGGGTAGATGACCGAGCGGAAGGTAGATGACCGAGCGGAAGTTTTTGCACGAATAAGGCAGATGGTTTTGAATTTATTAAAGCAAGAGAAGAGTTTCAAAGCCGGCATCCAACGCAAGCGAATGATGTGTGCGATGGACCAAGATTACTTAGCGACCGTGCTGGGAAGCCTTTCATGACGCGGATGTTCATGCGTTTTCCGTGAGGCACATTCACATTATCGCCGAAAGAGAAAATATTAATGCAATATAATCATAGGGTTACAATTTATCCTTTGGGGATAATGTGAACGCCTTGGCCGGGATAGGCGGCATGCACACTTTTGCAGGCAAAGTGATTGCTTCAAGCGTTAAAAATGTGTTTAATTATAAGTAGTTAGTTAAAAAATGACGCGTATAACGGTTTTGACAAATCGAGCACGCGCACTAATACAATGTTAAAATTTAGGTGAATCATGGACGTACACTTCGACCAGATTGAAAGTGCTTTGGAGCAGAACCTTTACTACTTGGCACTTCATTCAGTGCTGGCGCTCCCAAGCATTTGTGGAGCGATGGAGTCAGATAACGGACAGGATAGCGGTAACAAATATCGCGCTTGGTTCAACAAGTGGGTGGCTGATAAATACTTTCACCCACCACTAGGAAAAATCACTGTTACTGGCGGCGTCTGCTACTCATTCAGAAATGGGATGCTCCACCAAGGGCGAAATAATCACAAGGACCTTGGTTTCAGTAAAATTGCTTTTACGGAGCCCGGAAGCCCGATCAGCATACACAACGGTGTCATGAATGATGTTCTCTGCTTGGACCTTGATCGCTTTTGCAGGGATGTAATTGACAGCGCAAGAAGTTGGCTCGCCTCAGTTAAAGACCAGAAGAACTTTAAATCCAACTATGAGTACTATCTAAGACGGTATCCGAATGGTATTCCGCCTATAGGTCAAGGTTTCCCAATGATCGGGTAGAATTTAACAAGGCCAGTCACGGCGACGTCTACTACATTGCGGCTTCGCCTCCATTCCGTAGCCGCGCGTGTTGAGCGGCGTTAGGGGCTTTGTCTGAAAATTTGATGATAATCACATGGTTGCATTTGAAAGTGGTGCTTTTAGACCTCATATTGAGTGTGGATTCTATGGATGCAATATATGAATAAGCCACACTTAGCTAATAAATTTCAAATGCACTACTATTTCAGCGATGATTCTCACACAATGGATGCATTGGTGCGCAATCGTTGTGAAGCCGAAGTTATTGCGATACTCACAGAGATCGCCAAAACACTTGATGAAAGCATCTTAATCGAATGCGAAGCACACAGAGAGGGTGGGCTTCGTGACATATGGCAGCTAGCTAACGCAAACGCTGGTGTTCTTTCTGTCATTGTTGGCATTGCAGCTATAGCTGTCCCTTTGCTACCCAAATCAGATTCGGAATTGGAGCGCCTTCAAAAAGAAGACCTTCGTTTGAGTATCGAAGAACGAAAATTGAGGATTCAAGCTTTAAAAGCAGAGATAGCAGAAGATAAAGTACAATCTGAAACAGTCACAAAAGTCGCCGAAGTAGTAAATGAAAACTACAAGGTTATCACTCGACGCTCTAATCTATTCAAGCATTTAAACACATACAATAAAGTCACTAAGTTAGGTGTAAATGGTCTCACATCTGACGGTAGTGAGGTTAGCCCCGAAACTGAGGTGGTACGCGGTAGCTTTAAGCGCTTTATCTTAAGTTCTAACGTACTACCAGTCGAAACGGTGGACGAAGCAATTATTGAAATTGTTTCTCCAGTGTTGAAGCAAGGTAACTACAAATGGAAAGGTGTTTTTGATGGCGAAACTATTAGTTTCACAATGAAAGACCAAGTGTTTAAACAAGATGTACTAGACGAAAGAATTAGTTTTCAACATGGGTCTGCGATCAAGTGTGCTTTAAACATTCATAGCAAATTAGACGAAGTCGGTGAAATCGCTATAACAGGGTATTCGGTCGAAACTGTATTAGACAATATCAATGGTCAGCAAATAAGCCAAACGCCTCAAGGCTTGGCTCACAGACACAAAAGAACTTTGGAAAAAGGGCAAGGAGACTTGTTCGCAAGCTGAAGCACGCCCCTAACAAACGCATTAAGGCGGAACCAAATAGTTTGGCTTGGTTCGTGCCTCACCAATTTTAGCCAAGCATTTTGTTCCGCTTATGCGGGCGTTATGTGCTAATCAGTATTTAAAGGGATTATCATGAGAAAAGTAATGTTTCTAGCCGCTATAGCATCCTTCTCGGTGAATGCTGAATTTATTCATCCTTTACAGTTTGATGGCTCGAAAGCGCAACAAAACGAAGTAATTAGTTATATCCAAAACCGCGTCAAAAAAGATTACTGCGACACTGTCGATATGTGCCAGGAAACTATGTTGCGAATGATGGAGAAGGAAAATTTGGATGCATTTAAGCGGCTAACTAATGCGAAAAATCCAGATATTCTAGACCGTACTATACAGGATTATTGTGGAACGATTGATATGTGTACTTATCAAATGATTGAAATGATGTATAACGAAAACTTAAATGCATCTAAGCAAGAGTTGTCATGGTAGTACACACATAACAAACGAGTATGTCGTCAATCCTAAATTTTAGCGAGATTTTTATCCCACATCACGCCGTCTCTAAGCATCGAATTTAAGATCACTACCATCTTGCGCACACAGGCAATAATGGCGACTTTTTTCGGCTTTCCAGCGGCGACTAATCGGGTATATGTGGCTTTAAAAACAGGATTACATTGCATCGCAGACATCATCGCCATATACAACACGGTACGAACTTGAGCACGTCCACCTTGGATCACTCGTTTGCCTTTATATCGCCCACTTTCTTTTGTCACGGGTGCAACACCAATGAGTGATGCCGCTTGTTTGTTAGTTATATAGCCCAGCTCAGGGACGTTACTGATGATAGATGCTGCCGCAATGCTGCCAATGCCAGGCACGCTTTGTAAGAGCGTATTTTTAGTCTGATATTCAGGGCATGCTTCAATCAACTTCACGAGTTTTTGCTCAATGTTGGTGATTTGATTTTTCATCGCAGTGAGCATGGGTTTGATGGTTGAATGCAAGGTTTTGGGCAGTATCTGCAAGCGGTTCTTTTCCATCGTTTGCATAGATAGGAGCTGGTTTCTCCTGATGACTAAATCACTCATTAAACGTATATTTTCCGCCTTGATAATGGTGATTTCAGGCTTAATGGCGTCGCCATAATGTGCGATTAACTCAGCATCTAAGCGGTCATTTTTCGCTCTGCGGCCAATGGCGCCGGCGAAGCGTTTAATGTGCACAGGGTTGGCGCGTACGATGGGTAAATTGGCTTCAATACACGCG
>NZ_MUFD01000004.1:0-172902 GCF_001995405.1 Salinivibrio sp. AR640
TTTATAAATATCATCTGTTATTTTATTACATCAATCTGTAGTGATTTTCGCTATGAAAGTGGACGCATAAAACGCACCCTTCTCTGTTTGTTGTTAAAATTAGAATATCTACTCAAATTCTGCCTTTATTTAATAATTATTTAACTAAAAAGCATAATTGCGAATAGCTATTATTCCCTGTTTATCCGCATTAAAAGCACGCTAAATCATAATCTTAAATCGTCGTTTTTTACATTTGTATATGCATAAAGGTTGCATACAAAAATTTGACCTTTGCGGGGTTTCCCGTTAATTTGGAAGGTCGCTGAGTCGTGTTTTCCCCTTATTTGATTCGGTTATTGTTTTTAAAAACAGCTAGTTAAATAACCAATAACCGACAAATCTCGTTAAAAAATCACAACATAACGGGAGCATAGTCACAAGGCTAAGCCCGCTCAGAGTGGTCAGGAGGATCACGACAATAAATGCAATCACTGCGCATCACGCAGTAGCAAGGGAGAATTGCAATGTCGCTGTACAACCCAATGCTGGAAAAAGATAACTGTGGTTTTGGCCTTATTGCCCACCAAGAGGGAGAGCCAAGCCACAAACTGGTTCGTACCGCTATCGCTGCACTTGACCGCATGACCCACCGAGGTGGTATCAACTCAGACGGTAAGACAGGCGATGGTTGTGGATTGCTGCTGCAAAAGCCAGACCGCTTTTTCCGCCTTATCGCTGAGCAAAATCAATGGAAGCTTAGCCGCCTTTACGCGGTCGGCATGATTTTTCTAAGCGCCGATCCAGCTAAAGCCCAACAAGCCAAACAACGCTTCGAGCAAGAAATCAACGCTGAAACCCTTTCAGTGGTGGGATGGCGAACGGTACCGACCAATCCTGACGTACTTGGAGACATCGCCAAACAGTCTCAACCGGTGATTGAGCAAGTCTTTATCAATGGTCCAGCCGGCTGGCGAGCTCGCGATCTCGAACGTCGCCTTTACATTGCACGTCGTCGCGCCGAAAAGGCCCTCACCGATGATGCAGATTTTTATGTGACCAGCTTGTCGACCCAAACCATTGTCTATAAAGGACTGTGTATGCCGGCAGATCTGCCGCGCTTTTACACTGATTTGGCCGATCTTCGCCTTGAGTCGTCGATTTGTTTGTTCCACCAGCGTTTTAGTACCAATACACAGCCGCGCTGGCCGCTTGCCCAACCTTTCCGCTACCTCGCACACAATGGTGAAATCAACACCATTGAAGGCAACCGCCAGTGGGCGCGGACCCGTGCGTATAAGTTTAACTCGCCATTATTGCCAGATTTATACCAAGCGGCGCCATTTGTGAATGAATCCGGTTCAGACTCATCTAGCCTCGATAACATGATGGAAGTCTTTCTTGCCGGTGGTATGGACTTGTTCCGAGCCATGCGCCTGCTTGTGCCGCCTGCTTGGCAAAATCATCCAGATATGGATGACGAGCTCCGCGCATTCTATGATTTTAATTCGATGCATATGGAGCCTTGGGATGGTCCAGCCGGCATTGTGATGTCAGACGGTCGCTACGCGGCCTGTAACCTTGACCGAAACGGTCTGCGTCCAGCGCGTTATGTGATCACCAAAGATAAATTTATTACCTTGGCATCTGAAGTCGGCATCTGGGATTACGCACCGGATGAAGTTGAAGAAAAAGGGCGTGTCGGGCCAGGCGAGTTGCTGGTCATTGATACACGAGAAGGCAAAATTTGGCACTCGGGTGAAATCGATAATGAGCTCAAAAGCCGCCACCCCTATCGCGAATGGCTCGATCAACATGTCCGTCGCCTGACGCCTTTTGAAGATCTGGATCCACAAACCAGTGAAGGCAGCCGCAACTTGCAAGATGGTCAGCTCAAGACGTATCAAAAGCTGTTTGGTATGTCGAACGAAGAGATTGACCAGGTAGTCAAGGTCTTGGGTGATATCGGCCAAGAAGCGACCGGCTCCATGGGCGATGACACACCAATGGCGGTGCTTTCTTCGCGTCCGCGCTGTGTCAGTGACTATTTCCGGCAAAAATTTGCTCAGGTCACCAATCCACCTATCGATCCGTTACGGGAAAATCACGTGATGTCATTGGCGACCTGTATCGGTCGCGAGATGAACGTCTTTTGCGAGACCGATGGCCATGCCGAACGGGTTGCCTTTAAATCGCCCGTACTGCTGTTTTCAGATCTGATCCAGTTACTCGAGCTGGACGACACCTATTACCGCAATACGGTTCTCGATATTAACTACAACCCGAACGAGAAAGATCTTCACCAAGCGATCCTTGACCTTTGTGATCAAGCTGAGCGCTGTGTCCGCGATGGCACCGTCTTGGTCGTGCTGTCTGATCGCAGTATTCATAAAGACACACTCCCAATCCCAGCCGCCATGGCCGTCGGTGCAGTGCAAAAACGTTTGGTCAGCAAGAACCTGCGCTGTGATGCCAACATCATCATCGAAACCGGTAGCGCTCGTGATGCCCATCAGTTTGCGGTGTTACTCGGTTTTGGCGCCACCGCGGTTTATCCCTATTTGGCCTACGAAACTTTGGCTAATTTGGTCGATATTGGTGCGGTCAACCAACCTTATCGTGACGTCATGGTTAACTTCCGTAATGGCATCAATAAAGGCCTTTACAAAATCATGTCGAAAATGGGGATCTCGACCATTGCGTCTTACCGCTGCTCGCAACTGTTTGAAGCCGTAGGTCTGCATGACGATGTCATTGAACTTTGCTTTAAAGGCGTCGCGAGTCGGATTCAAGGGGCAAATTTTGACGATTTCCAACAAGACCTCGTCAACCTTGCCCGTCGCGCGTGGATTAAACGCAAACCGCTTGAGCACGGTGGCTTGCTCAAATATGTGCATGACGGTGAGTACCATGCTTATAACCCCGATGTAGTGACCAACTTGCAAAGCGCGGTCCGCTCGGGTGAAACCATGGATTACAAAACCTACGCCAACACGGTCAATGAACGTCCGGTCGCGACCTTGCGTGACTTAATGCGCTTGAAAAAAGCACAAACGCCGCTTGCACTCGAGCGCGTAGAACCCGCGACCGAGCTGTTTAAACGCTTTGATTCAGCCGCTATGTCAATTGGCGCTTTAAGTCCAGAAGCCCATGAAGCTCTCGCCATTGCCATGAACCGTCTAGGCGGTCACTCCAACTCTGGAGAAGGCGGTGAAGATCCACGTCGCTTCAATAGCGAGCGTAATTCTCGGATCAAACAAATTGCCTCGGGCCGCTTTGGCGTCACCCCGCACTACTTAACTAATGCCGACGTGCTGCAAATCAAGGTCGCGCAAGGTGCGAAACCGGGTGAAGGCGGGCAGCTGCCAGGGCATAAAGTGACCGCAGAGATCGCGAAACTGCGCTTTTCCGTGCCTGGAGTCACCCTGATTTCGCCGCCGCCTCATCATGATATTTACTCAATTGAAGATTTAGCGCAGCTGATCTTCGACTTAAAACAAGTGAATCCGCAGGCACTGGTCTCGGTTAAGCTGGTCTCGGAACCAGGTGTTGGCACCATTGCCACTGGCGTCGCGAAAGCCTATGCCGATCTGATTACCATTTCGGGTTACGATGGCGGTACCGGTGCCAGCCCGCTGACATCGGTAAAGTATGCAGGTAGCCCTTGGGAGCTCGGCCTAGCCGAAACCCAGCAAGCTTTGGTGGAAAATGGCTTACGCCACAAAATTCGCCTGCAAGTTGATGGCGGCTTGAAAACCGGTCTCGACATTATTAAAGCGGCGATTTTAGGCGCAGAAAGTTTCGGCTTTGGTACCGCCCCCATGGTGGCACTCGGTTGTAAATATCTGCGAATTTGCCATCTCAACAATTGCGCGACCGGTGTGGCAACCCAGGATGAAACCTTGCGTCGCGATCACTTTAAAGGCCTCCCCGAACAGGTGATGAATTTCTTCAAAGGCCTGGGTGAAGAGGTGCGCGAACTGCTCGCTGAGCTCGGGGTCGAGAAACTCACCGATCTGATTGGCCGTACCGACTTATTAGAGGCAGTTGAAGGCTTTACCGCCAAACAGTTGAAACTGGATTTAAGCCATATCCTTGAGGCGCCAACGCCTTGGCCGGGAAAAACCTTATATTGCAGTGAGCCGAATACGCCATTCGATAAAGCGGCGCTGAACCAGACTCTGCTGAGTGAACTGAGTGATGCGATTGAGGCGAATCATAGCGCGAGTATTTATCGCTCGGTCCGTAATACCGACCGCTCAGTCGGTGCTAGCTTGTCAGGCGTCATCGCCAAACGCTATGGCAATGCCGGAATGGCAGCCAATCCGCTCGATATTCAACTGCAAGGCACCGCAGGCCAGTCTCTGGGGGTATGGAATGCCGCTGGAGTCAACATTACCCTCATCGGTGATGCCAACGATTATGTCGGTAAAGGCATGAGTGGCGGACAGATTGTCATCCGTCCACCGGTTGGATCGGCATTTGCCAGCCATGAGTCCACCATTATGGGTAACACCTGCCTGTATGGTGCAACGGGCGGCAAGCTCTTTGCTGCGGGTAAAGCAGGAGAGCGCTTTGCGGTACGCAACTCAGGCGTCCATGCCATTGTGGAAGGCGCAGGCGATAACGCATGTGAATACATGACAGGCGGTATTGTGGCAATTCTAGGGCGCACCGGTGTCAACTTTGGCGCTGGAATGACAGGCGGCTTTGCTTATGTGCTGGATGAAGAGGGCGACTTTCATGCCCATATCAATGCTGAATTGGTCGAGGCACTCTCACTGGAAGCTCTCACGATCCACCAAGAGCATTTACGTGGCTTAATTGCTCAGCATTTTGAGCTAACTGGCTCGGATCGTGCAAAACAGCTACTGGATGAGTTTGATCATTGGGTGCATCGCTTCTATTTGGTCAAACCCAAAGCGGCGGATGTGAATACTTTATTAGGCCATCAAAGTCGTAGCGCGACCGAGTTGCGCGTTCAGGCGCAATAAAAGGAGGGACCCATGAGCCAGAACATCTATCAGTTTATTGATGTCCAGCGCATTGATCCGCGCAAAAAAGCGATTGAAACGCGCAAGATTGAGTTCGTTGAGATCTATGAGCCTTTCACCGAGAAGGAAGTATCGGCCCAAGCAGATCGTTGCCTCGATTGTGGCAACCCGTATTGCGAATGGAAGTGCCCAGTACACAACTACATTCCGCAATGGCTAGAGCTTGCCAACCAAGGGCGGATTATTGAAGCGGTAGAACTGTCACATCAAACTAACAGCTTGCCAGAAGTCTGCGGCCGAGTCTGTCCGCAAGATCGTCTGTGCGAAGGTGACTGCACTCTCAACGACGATTTTGGTGCGGTGACTATCGGTAATGTCGAAAAATACATTACCGATAAAGCCTTTGAAATGGGCTGGAAGCCCGATATGTCACATGTCGAGTGGACCGATAAAAAAGTGGCCGTGATTGGCGCAGGGCCTGCTGGTCTGGCATGCGCCGATGTGTTAGTACGCAATGGCGTTAAACCCGTCGTCTTTGATCGTTATCCTGAGATCGGTGGTTTGCTTACCTTTGGCATTCCTTCCTTTAAATTAGAAAAGGATGTCATGCGTCATCGTCAGCGCGTCTTTACCGAGATGGGTGTAGAGTTCCGCCTCAACACCGAAGTCGGCAAAGATATTGAGATGCAAACCCTCGTGGATGACTACGACGCGGTATTCTTAGGTGTGGGAACCTATCAATACATGCGTGCCGGGCTCGCGAATGAAGATGCGCCCGGTGTCTTTGATGCCCTACCCTTTTTAGTCTCCAACACCTATAAAGTGATGGATCTGGATCATGCGCCCGACTTTATCGATATGGCAGGGAAACGCGTTGTGGTCCTCGGTGGCGGGGATACGGCGATGGACTGTGTGCGTACCTCGATTCGCCAACAAGCCGCTAGCGTCACCTGTGCTTATCGCCGTGACGAAGAAAACATGCCGGGTTCACGTCGAGAAGTTAAAAATGCGCGTGAAGAGGGCGTCAACTTTATGTTCAACCTGCAACCGCTTGGCATTGAAGTGGACGATAACGGCAATGTTCGCGGCGTCACCGTAGTGAAAACCCAATTGGGTGCCCCGGATGCCGCCGGCCGCCGTCGTCCTGAGCCGATTGAAGGCAGTGAACACATACTGGAAGCTGACGCGGTGATCATGGCTTTTGGTTTTCAGCCTCATGCAATGGAATGGTTGGAACCTTACGATGTCGCACTAGACGAACGAGGACGGATTCAGGCGCCTGCCAAAGGTGAGATCTTATACCAAACCACGAATCCGCGGATCTTCGCCGGCGGGGATGCAGTACGAGGATCCGACTTAGTGGTCACGGCTATCGATGAAGGCCGTAAAGCGGCGGAGGGGATCATGGATTACCTTGAAGTTTAAACGCGTTAAGATCAACGACAGCATCAGAAGTGCCTCAAAGGAGGCACTTTTTTTTTGTCTAATGTACACTAACGGCATTAACGCGCGAACAGGATTATAACCATGAAAATCGGCATTATTGGCGCAATGGAGCAAGAAGTCACTCTACTGCGCGACAAGCTAACCAGCCTAACGACGCACCATGAGGGCGGTTGCACCTTCTACTCCGGCACCTTACACGGCCATGATATTGTTTTGTTGCAGTCGGGGATTGGTAAAGTAGCGGCGGCCATTGGCACCAGCTTGTTGCTTTCACAGCACCAGCCTGGTTGGGTGATCAATACCGGCTCTGCGGGTGCTTTTGAGCCCTCGCTCAATGTCGGAGACGTCGTTGTGTCTTCTCAGGTTGGTTATCACGATGCGGACGCAACCGCATTTGGCTATCAAATGGGGCAGGTGCCACAGCAGCCGGCAGTATTTGAATCGGATGAAGCCTTAATGCAATTAGCTGAGAAAGCGGTCGACGCTGAGACTCATGTGGTTCGCGGACTCATTTGTACCGCAGATACCTTCGTCCACACTGACGCACATCGTCAACATATCCACACTCACTTCCCCCAAGCCGTTGCCGCAGAAATGGAAGCGGCTGCCATTGCGCAAGTTTGTGCCCAGTTCAAAACACCTTTTGTGGTAGTACGTGCTATTTCTGACGTGGTCGCAGAAAAAGAGTCACCCATGTCTTTTGAAGAATTCTTGCCTCTGGCAGCAAAAAGCTCCTCCGCCATGGTCGAAAAAATGGTGACGATGATTAACGACTAACCCGACCACGATCATGGATGCTTTGCTTAACCCGCAACAATGGATACTGTTCGCCGCCAACCACGGAAGCTTATGGGCGCTGTGGCTGGCGGTGCTGATCCACTGGTTACTGCCGCTCTCAACCCAGCACTCTCCTTTTCAATATTGGCAGCAGTATGCCGTATTGCTGGCGAGCCAAGTCAATAAAGATAACGATCCTAAACAGCAACGCAAACTCGCGGGTGGTCTCGCCTTGGCCTTGATGTGCGGCACCTTGGCTATTTTATTGATTGCCGCTCGTGAGCTCGTCTGGTCACGTCCACTCTTTGATGGGATTTTGCTTTGGCTCGCATTAGCGTGGCGACCGATTGACCAATTTGGACACGCACTCGCGCAGGCCATTGATGAGCATGATAAAGGTACCTCGCGTGCATTACTTGCGACACAGGTAAACCGAGACACTGAGTCCTTGTCATTGATCGGCATCGGTAAAGCCGGCGCCGAAACGCTGATCCTCGGCACGGCTCGGCATGGCGCCTGTGTGATCTTTTACTATGCGCTTGCCGGTGGCGTCGGTGCCCTTTTATATACCAGTGTGGTTCATCTCCATCGCGTCTGGTCACCCAGCCGACTAGCCTATTATCCATTCGGCCTTGCAACCGCACGATTACTCAACCTAGTCGACACCATTCCAATGTCGCTGTTTGCGCTCGTGTTGGCGCTAGGGCGTACGCCATGGACGCATCTCAAAGCTTGCTGGCAACAAGGCCGTCGTTGGCGCACGCCAGGACCGGGTTGGCTACTCGCCTGTGCGGGAAGCCGCTTTCAATTATCTCTCGGTGGCCCGGCTATCTATCAAGGCACGAAAACCCTCAGAACCAAAATTGGCTACGGGGTCACCCCGGCGTGTTACCACCTATTGCTTTTGCGTTTAAAATTAAAACACAGTGTTTTAATTTGGCTTGCGTTAAGCTCTTTGCTTCTTATTCTTTAAGGACTCGGATTGATGCCTCGTTTTCGCGCCCGCCTCGTGCTGCTTTTGGTATGTAGACCTGTGTTTCTCATCTCGCTTTGGGGACTGGCTTTCAGCGCTTATGCCACGTCACCTCGAGTGATCAGTCTTGCTCCCCATGCGACTGAGCTCGCCTATGCCGCAGGACTTGGTCCTCATCTAGTCGCAGCCAGCGCCTATAGTGATTATCCAGAGCAAGCAAAGTCTCTTGAACGCGTGGCCAATTACCGCGGGATAAAGTTAGAACGCATTATCGCCCTAAAGCCTGATTTAATTTTAGCTTGGCGTGGCGGCAATCCGCCTAAACCGCTAGAAACTCTCGCTAAGATGGGATTTGAGATTCGTTACCTTAACCCCAACCAGCTTAGCGACATTGGCCAGTTTATTCGCGAGTTAGGCCGCTACAGTAAGACGTCTGATATCGCCACACGCAACGCAAAAGCCTTTGATAAAAAGCTCGCACAGCTCAAAGCGCGTTATCAGAACGCACCCTCTGTACGCTATTTTTATCTACTCAGCGATACGCCTTTAATGACCGCCAGTGATCGTGCTTGGCCGAGTCAGTTATTTCGCTTATGCGGCGGGGAAAATATTTTCGCCGAAAGCCCAGCCGCCTATCCGCAAGTGAATATGGAACAGGTGATCACTCGCTTACCACAAGCGGTGTTCTACACCGGTGCGACATTGCCAGAATCTTGGCAATCGATGGCTGAATTAGTGCCCGAACACGCGCAACGTTTTACCTGGCCACTGAATCCTGACTGGTTAACTCGCGCCACACCACGCGCATTGAATGCCGCAGAGCAAATTTGTACCGCCCTCGATAAAGTCCGTCACGCGCAATAGGACCTAGCATGACACAAACCATGATTCTGTATTTATTCGATTTATTTGGCACCGCCGTTTTTGCTATTTCAGGGGTGTTAGTCGCCGGTCGCTTAAGAATGGACCCCTTTGGCGTGGTGGTGTTGGCCTGTGCCACCGCCATTGGAGGAGGCACCGTCAGAGATATGGCCATGGGCGCCACACCAGCCTTTTGGATTACCGATACGCTTTATATTTGGGTGATATTAGCCACCTGCGTGGCGACCATGCTGCTGATCCGCCATCCGCGCCGTCTACCTTGGTACGTACTGCCTTGCGCGGATGCGATTGGTTTAGCGGTCTTTGTCGGCATTGGGGTGGATAAAGCCCTAAGCTATGGTGCATCGCCACTTGTCGCGGTGATCATGGGGGTCATAACGGCCTGTGGCGGTGGCATTATTCGTGATGTGCTCGCGCGGGAAGTGCCTATGGTGCTGAGAACGGAAGTGTATGCAACGGCCTGTATTGCTGGCGGCATTGTCCATACTCTTGCTATCGAAGTGAGTCCAGACACAGTCACGGCATCGCTCGCCGGTATGCTCACCACCTTACTGATCCGTTTAGCGGCTATTCGCTGGCATTTATCTTTACCGCCGTTTGCGCTCGATAAATAGTGATAGCCATTAGTGTTAAGGTGTCGTGATATATGGCAAATAGTGGTTGAAATCTAGGCAGCACACCCTAATGTCATGGAGAACAGCCTAATAAAGGAGCCTCTATGATCAGCATCGCCATCATTTATCACTCTGAAGATGAACACACGCATGCGCTCGCCACCACCATCGCAGAAGGCATTCATGCCGGCGATGCCGAGCCAGTGGTGTATCGCATTACATCAGAAATGATAGAAAACGGACGCTTTATCGATGATAAGCTGTTTGAAAAACTCAAAGAGGTCGACGCGATCATCTTTGGTGCTCCCACCTACATGGGTGGGCCAAGCGCACAATTTAAAGCCTTTGCCGATGCGTCCAGCCCAAGCTGGGAAACACAAGATTGGCGAGGAAAGTACGCGGCAGGCTTTACCGTAGGCACCTACCCAGGTGGCGATCAGCCCCAGACACTGCAGTATTTCCAAACCTTAGCCAGCCAGCATGACATGCTGTGGCTAAGCCTAGGCCGTGCCAATATCGGGGTAGAAAACATTAACCCAAGTGGCACAAGCCTTGGGGTGACTGCACACACTCCAGACGATGCCCAACTTAGCGAAGCCTGCCTACAAACGGCGTTTTACCTTGGTCAACACATGGTACGTGCACTAAAAGGCGTTTGGCATACCTAGTCAGTAAATCATGAGAAAAGCCCTCGCGAATCACGCGAGGGCTTTTCGTTATCAGCTACTCATGCCTTTATGCGTTAAGTAGAGTCCCCTTTTAGGGGATCTCTAGCTTAACGTCACACGCGCAAACTTACGCTTACCCACTTGATATACGGCTTCACCCGCTGCTGGCACCAGCTTAGTGTCTTCCACTTTTTCGCCGTCAATTTTCACCGCACCTTGGCGGATCATACGCAGCGCGTCTGAGGTGGAATTTACCAGTCCCGCCTCTTTTAGCAAATTACCAATCGCAATACCTTGCTCAAAGGTAAAGCTTGGCATCTCATCTGGCATCGCCCCTTTTTGGAAACGATTGATAAAAGTTTGCTCGGCCGCGTCAGCATCGGCGTCTGAATGGAAACGGGCAATGATTTCTTTCGCCAGCAAGATCTTAATATCACGAGGGTTTTTACCCGCTTGAACATCTTGCTTAAACTGAGCCACTTCCTCAAGAGGGCGGAATGACAACAGTTCATAGTAATCCCACATGAGATCGTCAGAAATCGACATGATTTTACCAAACATATCATCTGGACGTTCGCTGACGCCGATGTAGTTATGGGCCGATTTAGACATCTTTTTAACACCATCAAGCCCGACTAGTAGCGGCATCGTCATCACGACTTGCGGCTTTTGTCCCGCTTGCTTTTGCAGCTCACGCCCCATTAACAAGTTAAACTTTTGGTCGGTCCCGCCCAGCTCAACGTCCGCTTCCAACGCGACTGAATCGTGGCCTTGCAAGAGTGGGTAGATAAACTCATGAATAGCTATCGCTTGGTTACTGGTATAACGCTTTTTAAAGTCATCACGCTCGAGCATACGCGCCACGGTTGAGCTCGCCGCGAGACGAATCATGCCATCGGTGCCTAATTCGCCCAGCCATTTAGAGTTAAACTCAATACGTGTTTTAGCAGGGTCTAAAATTTTATAGACCTGCTCTTTGTAGGTTTCTGCGTTTGCCAGTACCTGCTCACGTGTCAATGGCGGGCGCGTCGTGTTTTTACCACTCGGGTCGCCAACCATGCCGGTATAATCACCAATCAAAAAAATCACTTCATGGCCAAGCGCTTGAAAAGCTCGGAGCTTATTTAAGATCACTGTGTGACCGAGGTGGATATCCGGTGCCGTAGGATCGGCACCGAGCTTAATGCGAAGAGGACGATCCTCTTTCAGCTTTGCCACCAGCTCGTCTTCCGGGATTACTTCATCAACGCCACGTTTTAGTTCTGCTAGCGCGGCTTCAAGGCTCGCCATAGTCTGTTGCTCCTACCTAATAGGCAAAAATGTGATAAACAGACATATTACTCGAATAGCGACAGTTTTTGAAACCAGTTAAACTGATAGAGTGTATACAGTGTGTGCGCAGTGGCTGCCATCAAAAAATGTGTGTGGTCTTTGTGTCAGCCGTGTCAAATCTACTTCAGGGCATCATCCCCAATAAAACCGATTGGGTGTCTGACTGTCATAACTTTATTCGTAGTGATTCAACATAGTCTTCATGCCGTTAAATAAACTCGCAGCCTTACCCAAGTTACATAAACTCATTATCGGTGCATTAAGTGCATTCGTAGTCTTATTAATGTTGGTGCCTGATGGCCCAAGCACCCCGCGCCCTCAACCCAATTTTGAACCGGGTAAGCACTACCCTGTCCCTGTGGATGCCGTCTCGTTACTGCCACCACAAGATGAAATGCCCGCACAGTTTAGCCGCACTATCCATTGGTCCACCTATGAGGTGCAACCGGGTGAAAGTATGGCGTTGCTGTTTAACCGCGCGGGCCTGAGCCCAACTGATCTCTATCGCCTCGTGAATGCCGATGAGCATACCCAGCGTTTGGCGTATCTGAATCCTGGTGATGAAGTACGTTTAGGCGTTGATGACAGCGGCGAGCTGGTGCAACTGATTCAGCCACGCGGTAGCAATGAAACCCTCATCGTCAATAAGATCGATGACACCTATCAATCTCGCATTGAAACCAAACACGTTGATACCCAGATAAATTTTGCTCGAGCGACCATTCAATCGAGCTTTTGGCAAGCCGCGTCAGGCGCAGGCCTCACTCCAAACCAAATCATGCAACTGGCGGGGATTTTCGGCTGGGATGTCGATTTTGCCCTCGATATTCGTAACGGAGACAGTTTTTCCGTCTTGTATGAAGAGGAGTTTGTCGAAGGTGAACATATTGGCAGCGGTAATATTCTGGCAGCCACGTTCACCAACCGTGGTGAAACCTTTACCGCGGTGCGAGCAGAGAGTGGCAAATACTACACACCAACCGGTAAAGCGATGAAAAAAGCCTTCTTGCGCTCGCCGGTGAACTTTAGATATGTCAGTTCAAACTTTAATCCACGCCGTCTGCACCCAGTGACGGGTCGGGTCAAACCGCATCGCGGCACCGATTATGTCGCACCGGTTGGTACGCCTATCAAAGCGGCTGGTGACGGTATCGTGATGAAAGCGTCTTATAATCGCTTTAACGGCAATTATGTCTTTATCCGCCATAGCTCGACATACATCACTAAGTATTTGCACTTGACCAAACGCAAAGTGAAAACCGGCCAGCGCGTCAAACAAGGCGATATCGTCGGCACGCTTGGATCAACAGGGCGTGTTACGGGGGCGCACTTACATTACGAGTTCTTGGTCAATGGTGTGCATAAGAACCCACGCACCGTCGCATTGCCAGAAGCGAAATCCCTGCAAGGTAAAGACAAGCGAGAATTCGTTCGCTTGGCTGAATCTCGTATGGCACAGTTGAGCAAATTTAACCAGCTACTGGCGACAGTAGGCAACTTAAACCATTATAACCGTGGCGGTTAAACAGGCTATTGCGACAAAAAACGGCGCTACAGGGCGCCGTTTTTGTGATGGAACGAAAAGTCGTACGTTTTATCGCAGCCGAAAAATTAGACGCTAAATGATGCGCCACAGCCACACGTGGTGGTGGCATTCGGGTTATCAATGAAAAAGCGCGATCCTTCCAGCCCCTCGGTATAGTCGACTTTCCCACCCATTAAATACTGTAAACTCATGGGGTCCACTACCAACATCACGCCGCTTTTCTCGATCTCCATATCGCCTTCATTGACGTTTTCGTCAAAGGTAAAACCATACTGGAAGCCGCTACAGCCACCACCGGTAATGTAGACGCGTAGTTTCAGGTTTGGGTTTTCTTCTTCCTGAATCAGCGTCTTTACCTTGGTCGCCGCGGCCTCAGAAAACTCTAACGGCAAAGGTGCTTCGCTCATTGTTACCTCACATGCTCTTGGTGCTTAGTATTGGATTATCTAATACCTGAGTAAAGTGTTCAAGTATTGCGCGCTTGATCGCAATTGTGATCAGTACGTATTAATTGCCAAACTTGTTGCAATGAAATCATACTCTACCTCGCCAGTGTTCTGTATCTTTGGTTAAAATACACCGACGCAATTTAGGCGAAGCCTTACCTAACAGGATATGTCATGACCAAATCAGCACAACTTTTTCAACAAGCTAGACGCACCATTCCCGGTGGCGTGAATTCTCCCGTGCGTGCATTTGCCGGTGTCGGCGGTGACCCTGTCTTTATGGAGCGTGCTGACGGCGCGTACATCTTTGATGCCGACGGCAAAGCTTACATCGACTACGTCGGCTCGTGGGGCCCAATGATTCTCGGCCATAACCACGCCTCCATTCGAGAAGCTGTGGTTGATGCCGCCCAGCGTGGACTGAGTTTTGGTGCACCCACCGAAAGTGAAACCACTTTATCAGAACTGGTTGCTGAGCTTGTTCCATCCATGGAAATGGTGCGTATGGTGAACTCTGGCACCGAAGCGACCATGAGTGCCATTCGTCTCGCGCGCGGCTATAGCAAACGCGATAAGTTCATCAAATTTGAAGGCAACTATCATGGCCATGGTGACTGCTTACTCGTGAAAGCAGGCTCAGGCGCACTCACGCTCGGCGAGCCAAACTCCCCCGGGGTACCGGCAGATTTTGCCAAACACACGCTGACCTGCACCTATAACGATCTAGACTCGGTACGCCAAACGTTCGAGACTTACCCTGACGAGGTGGCTTGTATTATTGTCGAGCCAGTGTCCGGTAACATGAACTGTGTGCCACCACAGCCAGGTTTCTTACAAGGTTTACGCGCGCTATGCGATGAATTTGGTGCCCTGCTAATTTTTGATGAGGTGATGACGGGCTTTCGCGTGGCACTTGGCGGCGCACAAGCCTATTACGACGTCAAACCTGACTTGACTACCCTAGGTAAAATCGTCGGTGGTGGCATGCCTGTAGGTGCATTTGGTGGTCGTCGCGATGTGATGGAATACTTAGCACCGACCGGTCCGGTTTATCAGGCGGGCACCTTGGCCGGTAACCCGGTCGCCATGGCAGCTGGCTTCGCGTGTCTTAGTGAACTACGTCAACCAGGCAATCATGATTACCTCAATAGTGTCACCAAACAACTTGCTGAGGGTTTTAAAGCCTTGGCCGACAAACACGGTATTCCATTAGCGACCAACCAAGCCGGTGCAATGTTTGGTTTTTTCTTTACGGACCAAGACACAGTCACTTGCTTCAAAGACGTGCAGCAGTGCGATACTGAGCGCTTTAAGCGTTTCTTCCACTTAATGCTCGAGCAAGGTATCTATCTCGCACCGTCTGCGTTTGAAGCCTGCTTTACCTGCTTGGCGCACGGCCAAAAGGAAATTGATGCGACACTGGCAGCTGCTGACCACGCCTTCGCTACGCTCGCGGCACAAGGCTAACCAAGGGCGTATAGCCCAGTCATAGCGGTTACGCCTAATAACAAAAAGCCCCGCTCATCGTGCATGCGGGGCTTTTTATTCACCGGTATCGGGGCTAGGATCAGAAAATAGACCGCCCAATCCGAGCAGATAATAGCTCTAAAGCGGCGGTGCCTGCTAACGAGTTACCCGATGGATCCAGTTCTGGCGACCACACGGCAATCGACATTTCGCCTGGCACAATTGCAATAATCCCACCACCAACGCCAGACTTGCCAGGCATACCAACACGGTAGGCAAACTCACCCGCACCATCATACAAGCCACACGTCGCTAAGAGCGCATTCATTTGCTTGCTTTGCGTCGGCGTTAAAATCCGCGTTTTTCCCGATAAAGGCGTTCCTTGATTCGCCAGGTAGAAAAAGGCTTTGGCCAAATCAACACAACTCATTTCTAATGCACAATAGTGGAAATAATTAGTTAAAACCGGCATCACCTCATTGTCAAAATTGCCAAACGCGCGCATCAGATAAGCAATTGCCGCATTGCGATCACTATGCTGCATTTCTGAATCCGCAACCACCTTGTCATAACAAAGATGGGGGTTGCCCGCTAACTGACGCACAAACTCTAACATCCGCTGGCGAGGGGCTGATTGACGCGTATGCAGCATATCACTGACGACTAAGGCGCCAGCGTTGATAAACGGATTACGCGGGATCCCCTGCTCCATCTCAAGCTGGATTAATGAGTTAAAAGCCTGGCCAGAGGGCTCTTTACCAACCCGTGTCCATATTTCTTCCGCGCGATAATTTTGCATTGCCAATGTCAGGCTTAACGCTTTAGAAATCGACTGGATAGAAAAGGCTTCGTCCGCGTCACCGGCGGTGATCAGGTCGCCATCGTTGTAGCAAACCGCAATACCGAGTTTATGATTCGGCACATCCGCAAGAGCTGGAATGTAATCAGCCACCTTACCGCGACCCATTAAAGGACGGACATCCTCCAGGATTTGCGCTAACAGTTGAGAGCTTGGTTTCACCAACAGGATCCTTTTACAACAGGGGACAAAAAAGCCAACCTGAGGTTGGCTTTCGGCTTTCACTTATCTGCGCCGTCGCGCCTTAGCACATTAGGCTGTGCGTGTGTATTTGATATCCCATACACCATGACCCAGGCGCTGACCGCGCTGCTCAAATTTAGTCAGCGGGCGCTCTTCAGGACGAGGAACATAATAGCCCTCTTTTGCGATATTTTGATAGTGAGGCGCCGCTTCCATCACTTCGATCATGTGCTCAGCATAGTTTTCCCAGTCCGTCGCCATGTGGAATACGCCACCCATTTTTAGCTTGTCTCTTACCATTTCAGCGAACGGTAACTGCACAATACGGCGTTTGTGGTGACGTTTTTTATGCCATGGGTCAGGGAAGAAAAGTTGCACCGTGTCCAAACTTTCTTTCGGCAACATTTGCTCAAACACTTCGACCGCATCGTGGCACATCACACGCAGATTGGTGACACCGGCTTCACGCGCTGCCATTAAACAGGCGCCTACACCAGGGGTATGCACTTCAATACCCACAAAGTTCTTCTCAGGGGCATTTTTTGCCATTTCAACCAAAGAGGCACCCATGCCAAAACCGATTTCTAACACCACAGGATTATCATTACCAAACACCTGCTGCCAATCAAGCTCAGTGGCGTCAAAGTCAATCCCCATGGTAGGCCAGGATTCGTTTAGCGCTTGCTCTTGCCCTTTCGTTAAACGGCCTTCGCGACGCACAAAACTGCGTACTTTACGAATAACTTTGCCATCCTCGGTGAGTTCGGTTTTAGTGACTTCAGTCATGATTGGGTGCCTGTGATGCAGTAGTAATGATGCCGGTAGCCGTCACCATCGATTGTTGGAAATCTAAACGGACTGCGCATTATGCAAAGTTTTTGCGATAGCGCAAGGTGGACGCGCTGATCCTATTAGTACGCCCTGCCGTTAGTGTACCCTGTGGCCTGCCTTTGTGCACGTGTGAGCAAAACAATAAGAGAGAACACAGTGAGTCAATCATTTTCCGATGCCATCTTAAACTGGTATGAGCAATATGGCCGTAAAACCTTACCTTGGCAGCAAAACAAAACGCCATATAAAGTCTGGCTCAGTGAAATTATGCTGCAACAGACCCAAGTAAGCACAGTAATCCCTTATTTTGAACGGTTTATGGCACGGTTTCCGACCGTTATCGACTTAGCGAATGCCGATCAGGATGAAGTGCTTCATTTATGGACGGGGTTAGGATATTACGCCCGTGCCCGCAACCTTCACAAAGCGGCACAAGTGATTGCCAACCACCATGATGGCGTATTTCCTACCACGCTCGATGAGGTCATGGCGCTCCCAGGTGTCGGCCGCTCAACCGCCGGCGCCGTGCTTTCTTTGTCGCTCAGTCAACCGCACCCCATTTTAGACGGCAACGTCAAACGCACCTTAGCGCGCTGTTTTGCCGTCGAAGGTTGGCCGGGTAAAAAGCCGGTAGAAAACAAGTTATGGGAGATTGCCGAAACACTCACGCCCACCACAGATACCGACAAGTACAATCAAGCCATGATGGATATGGGCGCGATGGTTTGTACGCGAAGCAAGCCTAAATGTGATCTTTGCCCTGTTGCCGACCGCTGCGAGGCACGTGCACAAGGTCGGCAAATGGATTTTCCTGGCAAAAAACCGAAAAAAACCTTACCGGTCAAACAAACCAGTTTTTTGCTGATCCAGCATCAAGATGAAATCTGGTTAGAGCAACGACCACCAAGCGGCCTTTGGGGCGGGTTATGGTGCTTGCCTGAAGCGGCTGAGCACACGCTCGAGGCCGATATTGCCGATAAGCTACATAATATCAAACCGGTCAAAACTGAGGTCTTAACCGCGTTTAGACATACCTTCAGTCACTTTCACTTAGATATTGTACCGATTAAAGTCTCGGTGGTTGAGCGACCGCAAATCATCATGGAAGCCAACCAAGGGCTTTGGTATAACTTATCACAACCTGCAAAAGTAGGATTAGCGGCCCCAGTGAAAAAGCTGTTAACCTTGCTTGAACATGAGCGCCAACAATCTCTAACCGGCGATGACAAGGAGCCTAGATTATGAGCCGTACCGTATTTTGCCAACGTCTCCAAAAAGAAGCCGATGGACTCGATTTTCAACTCTACCCGGGAGAGTTGGGCAAACGCATTTATGACAATATTTGCAAAGAAGCCTGGGCGGAATGGCAAAAGAAGCAAACCATGCTTATCAATGAAAAGAAGCTCAATATGATGGATCCTGAACATCGTAAGATCATTGAACAAGAAATGGTCAATTTTTTGTTTGAAGGAAAAGACGTGCAAATCGATGGCTATGTGCCACCCGAAGCGTAAATTCCGTGGTGTCGCCCACAGCTAGGCGGCTTGACCACAGCAACGCACCCGCATTGTGTTACGCTCAATGCGGGTATTTTTTTATCCTAATGCAATCAAAAATGACACGAATACTCTGTTTGTTAGTGTGCTGTTATGGCGCGTTGCTCTCCGGCTGCAGCCGAGAGAGCGTCGAAAAATATGTGGGCGTGGATTACCAAACGACTAACCGGTTTGCGAAAAATCTAGCGCCTATTCCAGGGCAATTCGAAAAAGATATCGACGCCCTGAATCAGCTTATCAGCCAATTTACTGGCAAAATCGAAGTCCGCTGGGGCGAAGATCAAGTCTTTGTTTCCGGAAAACGTGACTACGTCAAATACACGGATAATTACAAAAGTCGCGCACGAATCGACTTTGAACGCGGTGTGATCCAAGTGGAAACCGTCGCAACTGACGATCCGAAAGATCACCTCAGACAAGCCATTGTCACCACCCTATTAACCCCGCGCGATCCTGCTTCTGTGGATCTTTACTCTACAGCAAAAGTTCCGCTGACGGGACGCCCATTTCTCGAAGGGCAAGTGGTTGATCACGAAGGTAAAGCCATCACCTGGCAATGGCGCGCCAATCGCTTTGCTGACTATCTTATTGACCGGCGGCTAAAGAAAAAACAGGTCCGTTTTCAAAACATGTATTTTGTCACTATTCCTATGGTGACGGATCACGCCGCACAACGCAGCTATCAATATGCGGATATTGTCCGTCGTGCCTCTGAACGTTACGGCATCTCTGAAAAGCTGATTTATGCCATTATTAAAACCGAGAGTAGCTTTAACCCGTATGCTGTGAGCTGGGCCAACGCCTATGGATTGATGCAAGTGGTCCCAAAAACGGCGGGACGCGATGTATTCAAACTGGTAAAAAAACGTCGTGGCCAGCCCACACCTGAGTACCTTTTTGATCCAGAAAAGAACATTGATATGGGAACCGCCTATTTCTATATTCTCAAAAATCGCTATCTCAAAGCGGTGCGAGACCCACTTTCTTTACACTACAGTATGATTTCCGCTTATAACGGCGGCACCGGTAATGTGCTACTGACCTTTGATAATAACCGCGAGCGTGCAATGCAAGACCTGAACCGTTTAAAACCTAACCAAGTCTACTGGGCGCTAACCCATCGCCACCCCTCTTCGGAGTCAAGACGCTACTTACAAAAGGTCACACGCTATCAAAAAGACTTCGCGCAACTTCCCCAGTAAACCGCGATAAGGGTCGAATATTTGCGTGTTTTTATCGCACTTCGCTGTCTTTTTATCCAAACAATGCGATATCCGGACTTTTTTCAAAAAAACAGTTGACGGTGAGACCGAAAATCCGTTTAATAGCGCCCCGTTAGCCCGGATAGCTCAGTCGGTAGAGCAGGGGATTGAAAATCCCCGTGTCGGTGGTTCGATTCCGCCTCCGGGCACCATATAATGAAATAATGGTGTGACACACAGTATTTCGCGATTTGTGTGCCGGCTTAGCTCAGTTGGTAGAGCAACTGACTTGTAATCAGTAGGTCGCCAGTTCGACTCCGGCAGCCGGCACCATTGCCTCGATAGCTCAGTTGGTAGAGCAGGGGATTGAAAATCCCCGTGTCGGTGGTTCGATTCCGCCTCGAGGCACCATTATTCCCCCATAGTTCAGTTGGTAGAACGGCGGACTGTTAATCCGTATGTCACTGGTTCGAGTCCAGTTGGGGGAGCCACTTTTAAAGAAAGCGCTAGTCCGAAGGCTAGCGCTTTTTTGAAGTTTACATGTTATAACATGTAAGACGCCCGGATAGCTCAGTCGGTAGAGCAGGGGATTGAAAATCCCCGTGTCGGTGGTTCGATTCCGCCTCCGGGCACCATATTAGAAATAGCCCTACTCTCTCGAGTGGGGCTTTTTTTATACGTACACCGACACCCGTGCCGGTGACCTTGCAGGCCGCGATCTATTCCGCCTCCGGGCACCATATTAGAAATAGCCCTACTCTCTCGAGTGGGGCTTTTTTTATGCTAATCTATGTGCTAATTCTTTCTTCTCATGATTTCTCATCTCATGGAACGAGTGCCGTATCCACATGTCAGCTAGCATCAAACTGTCTACAGACAGACTCCAAGCCGGTATTTATATCAAACTCCCTTTAAAGTGGCGTGAGCACCCTTTTATGCTCAACCGCTTTCAAATCGAGAGTGACGCCCAAGCTAAGCTGATACGCTCTCTACCCACGAGCTTTGTTTATTACTATCCAGATAAAAGTACCGCCGCGCCCTTGCCTGCGCTGGCAGAAAAAAAAGAAAATCCAGATGAAATTGACCCAAACGCGGTCAGCCGAGACAAAGAGGCAATGGAGCGAGAAAAACAACAGCGCATAGAAGAACAGCGTCGCTTTCATGCTCGGATCCAAAAAGTACAGAAACACTATCAGCGTTCAATGGCACAACTACGTGCTATCAATATGAAAGCCTCAAACCGCCCTCAGGCAGCCAACGAGGATGTTCGTATGCTGGTTGATAGTATGATGCTATTTGGCAGTGAATCGAATGTCACCTTGCATCTGATGGATGATCCGACATTGGCGGAAGATATGTATGCACACTCGCTAAACGTTGCCGTCTTAGCTTTAATGGTGGCACGCAGTCATGGCTATAACAACGATCAGATTCGCTCCCTCATGACAGGCGCGATATTGCATGACATTGGGACCAAAAAAGTCCCCTCTGCGATTGTCCGTAAAAAAGAGCGTTTAACCGACCCTGAAATGAACTACTACCGTCAGCACGTGAACTATGGCGCGGAATTAGTAGCAGAGATGGACGAATGCACGCCCGAAGTCGAGGCTATCATTGCTCAACATCATGAATTTGCCGATGGCAGTGGGTTTCCAAAAGGTCTGAATGGTGATGAGATTGAGGAGTCTGCGCAGATTGTTGGCATGGTTAACTTTTTCGATCGCTTATGCCGCCCACAGTTTGGTGCGCCCGCTCGTATGCCCTTTGCGGCTTTGTCTCACTTGTTTAAAGAGAATAAAGCGAAGTTTAATCCGCGTCTGCTAGCATTATTCGTCAAGATGATGGGCGTCTACCCACCCGGTACAGTAGTCAAGCTCTCTAATGAGGACGTCGGTATTATTATTTCAGTTAACAGCACCGCACTGCTCAAACCTAATGTGATGATTTATGATCCCGACATTCCGTCGGATCAAGCGACCATTATTGACATGCGTGATAGTGAACTAGAGATAGACACAGCCGTGCCTATCTCTAAACTCCCAGAGGAGGTGAAAGCGTACTTAAAACCAAGGACACGTATTTCGTACTTTATGGATGCAGACAGTTAGTGGTTCGCGGTCTCTGTCTTGTCCGCTTTTTCCGCCGCACGCTGTAAATCGACCATGAAGTTATCAATCAAGCGTGTGGTACCGAGGTAGGCGGCCACCAAAATAACCGCTTGGCGGCTATTATCAGTGATCGTTCCTAGCGAGTCAGCATCGCGGATGTAGAACTCGTCGGGCTGAAGACCCGCAGCACGCAGCTGATCGTGCGCATCCTCAATCAGATCATCCAGATCACGCCGTCCATTACGCATTTGCGCACTCATCCAACGCATCGTTTTTGCGAGCACAGGGGCACGCTGGCGCTCATCCACGGTTAAATTGTTATTGCGAGAGCTCATGGCTAAGCCATCGCTTTCACGCACGGTTGGCACACCAATAATATCAATCGGCATCGCCATATCTGTCACCATTTTGCGGATGACAGCAAGCTGCTGGAAATCTTTTTCCCCAAAACACGCTACATTAGGCTGCACGAGGTTGAATAGCTTAGTCACCACGGTCGCGACACCACGAAAATGGCCCGGACGAGATGCGCCCTCTAGCATGGATGAGAGTTTTGGTACCTCAACCGCTGTATGTGCCTCAAGGCCGTGAGGATAGAGGGTATCCGCGCTTGGCGTAAAGACAAGATCGACGCCTTCTTCACGCAACTTGGTTAAGTCATCATCCAAGGTGCGCGGGTAGTTAGCTAAATCGTCAGCGCGATCAAATTGCATGGGATTAACAAATATACTAACCACCACCACATCTCCCTGCTCTCGGGCTTTGCGGACTAAGGTTAAGTGGCCTTGATGTAAGTTTCCCATGGTGGGCACAAACGCAATACGCTTGGCCGCTTTTTGCCACTGGCCGACGTGATCGCGCAGTGGCGCAACCTCAGAAATTATCTGCATACTCGGTCTCTCTATTTAAACGTGTGGGCGGGACCGGGAAATTCGCCGCTCGCCACTTCTTGCACGTACTTGGCCACCGCTTCGCGGGCATCACCTGTTTCTGCCAAATAGTTTTTCGAGAATTTGGGCATATAGTTAGCCGATACGCCAAGCATATCGTGCATGACCAAAATCTGACCATCGGTGTCACTGCCGGCTCCAATACCGATGACAGGTACCGAGACGGTGTCGGTAATCCGCTTGGCGAGTGACGCTGGCACGCACTCAAGTAGGATGATTTGTGCACCTGCCTGCTCTAGTGCAACGGCGTCGGCCACCATCTGTTCGGCTTTTTCATCGTCACGCCCTTGCACCCGAAAGCCGCCGAAGATATTCACCGATTGCGGTGTCAGGCCCAGGTGCGCGCAAACCGGCACCGCACGTTCAGTCAACATTTTTACGGTTGGTGCTAACCAGGCACCGCCCTCAATTTTGACCATGTTGGCGCCCGCTTTCATCAATTCAGCGGCATTCGTACACGCCTGCTCGGGGGTTGTACAGCTCATAAATGGCATATCGGCCATTAACAAGCTATTCGGGCTGCCTGCACGCACGCAACGCGTATGATAGGCCAAATCGGCAACGGATACGGATAAGGTATCGCTTTTCCCTTGTAGTACCATACCTAAGGAGTCGCCCACCAGCAAAACAGGGACATCCTGTTGCTCGAACAGCTGAGCAAAGCTCGCATCATAGGCGGTAAGGGATGCAAACTTTTGTCCTTGTTGCTTCCATGTGAGCAGATCAGTAATTGTGATTTTTTTCATTGTGTCTCCCAAAGCCTGAAACTGGGGCCCACCGATTAAGCGTGATCGCAGATACGGGTTAAACCGTTACGATCCACGCGCGTCAGGCACGCGGCGAGCGTACTGCCATCCGGCAAGCACAAGTCGGGGGCGATGTCGGCAAGTGGATAAAGCACGAACTCACGTACTTTCATGCCGTAATGTGGCACCGTCAGTCGTGGATGCTCGATAACACGGTCACCATAAAGCAAAATGTCGAGATCTAAGGTTCTTGGGCCCCAACGTTCTGCTTTGCGTTCCCTGCCATAATCAAGCTCAATCGCTTGCGTGGCATCCAATAGTGTCAGAGGGTCAAGGTGGGTGTCCAGCGCAGCCACTGCATTGACATAATCAGGCTGATCCGCTGGCCCCATTGGCCGACTGGTATAAAGAGAAGACACGGCCACCCAAGAACTTTGCGGCAGTGTTTTTAGTGCCGCAATCGCCTGTTGTGCTTTTTTTATCGGCTCACCTAGGTTACTGCCGATCGCTATATACACTCGGTTCATGCGTCTGAGTTCGACTGCGGTTTGCGCCGACGCGGCGGCCCTTTACGGCGGCGTGATTTAGGGGAGCGCGTGTTGCTAACCTTGTTGATCGCACGCACCATTTTTTGACGCCCACCCTGATCGGCGCGTTGAAAGTCTCGCCACCACGCACACAATGCTTCCGTGTCATCACCTTCTACCGCACCGCGCATTTCTAGCAAATCAAACGCCGCGCGGAATTTTTTCTCTTCCAACGTTTTGAATGCGCGCGCTCCCGTACGACGGGTCATGCGCATTTGTAATTGCCAGACTTCTCGCACCATCGCGGTAAAACGACGAGGGATGGCAACGGTTTTTACTTGTTCGTCAACAATATCACTCGCCGCTACCATAAAGGCATCGTAGTAACTTAAACCACTTTCAAACGCCATTTCTTCAGCACGTGTCACCAAGGGATACCAAAGCATCGCCGCAAATAAGAAAGCGGGATTGATGCGCTGATCGTTAGCAACGCGTTTATCCGTTGAACGTAACACCTGCTCAAGCATTTGTTCAGTTTGACTGGTTTGCGCTTCAGTAAAGTGGGCCGCGACCGCAGGGAAAAGCTGCTGAAATAAGTTGTACTCACGCAGCATTTGGTAGGTTGCAAGCCCCTGTCCCGCTTGCAGCAGCTTTAAGCTTTCTTCAAACATACGTGCCGCGGGAATGTCTTGTAATAAGGGCGCCAACTCAACCATCGGTGCCGCGGTTGCATCATTAATGGTCATGTCCAGCTTCACCGCAAAACGCACGGCTCGAAGCATACGTACCGGATCTTCTCGATAGCGCGTTTCTGGGTCCCCGATCAGGCGAACAATGCGATTGTTTAGATCGTCCAGTCCACCGGCATAATCACGAATAGAGAAGTCAGCAATGTTGTAATACAGTCCATTAATGGTGAAGTCGCGGCGCTGCGCATCTTCATCAATGGTGCCGTAGACATTATCGCGCAGCAGCATACCGTCTTCAGAACGTGCTGTTTGCTTGTCTTTTTTGTCTGGCTCGCTTTTACCGTGATGACCTCGAAAGGTTGCCACTTCAATCACATCTCGTCCAAACAAAATATGGGCAAGGCGAAAACGGCGGCCAATCAGACGACAATTACGGAATAACTTTCGCACCTCATCCGGTGTGGCATTGGTGGCGATATCAAAGTCTTTGGGTTCGCGATCCAATAGCAGATCGCGCACCCCTCCGCCAACGAGGTACGCTTCATAGCCCGCTTTATGCAGGCGATAGAGCACTTTCAGCGCATTTTCGCTGATACCTTTGCGCGAAATGCCGTGTGCTTTGCGGGGGATAACTTCCAACTTAAGATCCTCAATTGCTCGTGTTTTACCATCACGATTCAGAACCTTACGGCAAAAGCTGGTCACTCGATTAAAGATAGCTCACCTCATATTTAATTGTTCGGGCCATGAAACAGCGGCATATAATATATCAGGGTGGGCCATTTTAGAATGCTGTCGTCACTTCCGTTTGTTTGGGTAAGTGCGTCAACGACCACGTATTGACCGCAAGATTTAGTAATTCAGTAGGCGTTGCCACCTTTTCTTCTGCGACTGCGTGTAAACCAAGAAACCGCATCGCTGCACGTAACGCAGGCAGCGGGGCTTGATTATCAATAGCTGGCGCACGATTTTGTTTCGATAGTTTTTGCCCCTCCGCGTTTAATGCTAACGGGAGGTGCAGGTAGTGCGGCAGTCGCGCGCCTAACAGACGATATAATCCAATATGGCGTCCCGTTGGAACAATTAAATCCGCCCCTCGGACAATGTCTGTGACCCCTTGGTCAATATCGTCTAACACGACGGCAAGATTATACGCATAGAGCCCATCTCGGCGCTTAATGATAAAGTCTTCGTTAGCCAATTGCTGATCAAGAGGCAACGAACCATGCAGTCGATCGTTAAACGCTAACACTTCAACCGGACTTTTTAGCCTCACCGCAGCGTGTTCAGCCGCTTTGTTTTTATCTCGGCACCAACCTGGATAGACGCCACCTGCCTGTTTAATTTGACGCCGTGTACACGTGCAATAATACGCGCGTCCTGACGCGAGCCAAGCATCAATTTGCGCCTGATAGTCACCTAGATGCTGGCTTTGATAACGAACCGCACCATCCCAATATAGGCCGTACGCCTCAAGCGTGCGCAGAATCTCACTAGCCGCGCCCGGCTTTTCTCGTGGCGGATCGATATCTTCAATCCGTACCAGCCATCGGCCATGATGGGCGCGAGCATCTAAATAAGAGCCCAGCGCAGCCACCAATGAGCCAAAGTGTAAAGGCCCTGATGGCGACGGCGCAAAACGACCGATATAAGCAGCGTGCGATGTCATGATAAACGAATGAACTCGGGTCTCAGCGCCATGGGCGGATAATGAATAGCGCAAATTGTACGGGGATCTTGCATGAACACAAGCGTCTACAAACACAAAAAGGGAGCCGAAGCTCCCTTTTGTTTTATGGGGTGATTACTATTTTGTGGGATGATAGCCGCCCGCGATATTTTTGCGCGCAACTCCCTCAGTGATGATTATCCCGCCATTTGCTTTTCTTTCAGCTCAGCGAGTGTTTTACAATCAATACATAGCTCGGCGGTTGGACGCGCTTCTAAGCGACGAACGCCAATCTCGATGCCACATGAGTCGCAAAAGCCAAAATCATCGTCTTCGATACGCTGGAGTGTCTTATCAATTTTCTTGATCAGCTTACGCTCACGATCTCGGTTACGTAACTCTAGGTTAAATTCCTCTTCCTGCGCCGCACGATCGACAGGATCGGGGAAATTTGCCGCCTCATCTTTCATATGATTCATGGTGCGGTCGACTTCTTCCCTGAGCTGATTACGCCATGCATTGAGGATTTTACGGAAATGCTCGAGCTGTGGCTCGCCCATATATTCCTCTCCAGGTTTCTCCTGGTATGGCTCTAATCCAGCTAAGGCCAGGATGCCCAGCGATTTCTTTTCTTTGCTTTCTGGCATTCAGCTTCTCCTAAAAAACCTTGACATGACACGTGTCTGTCAAATGAGGGCGCTATCTATAGCAGAAAGCCTTTAGGGTGGCAATCTTTGATTTATGCCCCGCAACGCCCAATGTGAACATGCTTACACTTTTGTTGTGTGAGCAACAAAAGGTACGGAATTAACCAGATTTAGCTCACTCGCTGACACCTGAGCTTGATAGCAAATGACTTCAACCCCCGAGGCCAGCGCATAATTAAGCAGCTGGTTATAATCCGGGTCGATATGGGGGGCACCTGTGACTTTTTCAATCCCCGAATGCAAAACAACAAACAATAAAACCGCGCGGTGTCCTTGTTCGACCATCGCAATCAGCTCACGGAGGTGTTTTTGTCCTCGCGTCGAGACAGCATCAGGGAATGCGCCCCAACCATCACCCTCTAATAAAGTGACACTCTTTACTTCTATATAGCAGTCGGGTTTGTCATCGTCACGTAACAGCAAATCAATACGGCTATTTTCACTGCCATAGCGTACTTCTGTCTGTAATTGTGCATAACCGGCTAGTTCAGGAATACGGTCAGCTTGCACCGCTTCAACGGCCAAGGTATTGGCACGCGTGGTGTTCACGCAAATCCAATCTCCCTGCTGAGTATGATTGAGCTCCCAACTGTGTGGATACTTACGCTTCGGATTATTTGACGTCGAGTACCACACAGTATCTCCGGGCGTTGCACACCCGGTCATTGCGCCAGTATTGGCACAATGGATGGTCAGGCGCTCGCCATTGTCTAAGGTCACATCGGTCAAAAACCGTTTATAACGACGTACTAAGGTTGCCGACGCTAGTGGTGGGGAAAACTGCATCTTCCGTTCCTGCTGATGATTAACAAAGGCTGAATTGATGCAGGCATTGGTATAACGCCCGCCCCTCATTGTCTCGCGGTATCGATTCATCCGACGCGGAGGAAGACGAAGCATATAAGCCAAAGCGTTGACAGGCAAATGTCTGTGTTGGCAAAGGTGGCAGGTGTAAGGCTTGTTGATGCTTAACGCCACGACGCAAGGTAATATGCGGAGTAAACGCATGACTGTCCGCGTTAGCGTGCCAAACAGGTAAGGTTTGTAAGTGATGGGCTAGATCAAACAATTCCGGCGGGGGTTGGTTGAACGTCACACACGCAATTTTCGGCTGCTCCCATACTTCAACACCTGAGGTAGTGAGAGAAAACGCAGGCAGAGCCAGGTTACTTGCCGCGGTTTGGAGCGCAGGGAGCTTGGTATCAGGGACCTCCCCCAAAAACGCCAAGGTGAGATGTAAGTTCTGTTCGGGCACCGCGCGCCCCTCACCACAAAGATGACGGTTGTAGCGAACAAGTTGCTCCCGAGCGGTTTGATTGGTTTTCTCGTCCAAACCTAATGCGAAAAATAGTCGCATGGGCTCTCCTTTTACACTCAGTCCGTTAAAATAGCGGCTTTGATTCTGACACAAAGGGCAAATTCTTGTCTCAGCTTCCGATTGATACCGTGATTCCTGACCTTATCGCCGGGCTATCAACGCATCCACAGATCATCGTCTCCGCGCCACCGGGTGCCGGGAAATCAACACGCTTGCCACTCGCGCTGCTTGAGCAGACAACGCGAGAGGGAAAAATCGTGTTGCTGGAGCCGCGTCGGCTTGCGGCGCGCAATATTGCCCGCTTCCTCGCCCATCATTTGAATGAGCCTATCGGCCAAACGGTAGGGTTAAGAATGCGTGGCGAGACAAAAGTCAGTGCTAACACACGATTAGAAGTCGTGACCGAGGGGGTGATGACCCGCTTACTGCAAACTGATCCCATGCTCGACGGTGTGAGCCTGATTTTATTCGACGAGTTTCACGAACGCAGTCTACATGCTGATCTTGCCCTCGCATTAAGCTTAGATTGCCAAGCAGGGTTACGTGACGATCTGCGCTTGGTCGTCATGTCCGCCACCCTAGATAATCAAGCCTTATGTCAGTATTTGCCCAACGCACTCACACTCGCCACTGAGGGGCGCAGTTTCCCGATTCATTATCAGTATCAGCCGCTTTCACGGCACACACCGTGGGCAAGTGCTGTTGCCAGTGCGAGCTTGGATTTTATGGCTCAGCACAGCGGCTCGGCACTGCTTTTTCTTCCCGGTATGGGCGCAATTCGACAGGTTCATGAGGCCATTAAAGGGCGCCTTGCTAATGACATGGATCTCCACTTACTCCACGGCAGCCTTGATATTTCAGCCCAGCAAGCGGCTATTTATCCCGCACCGGCTGGCATGCGCAAGTTAGTACTCACCACCAACATTGCTGAGACCAGCTTAACCATTGAAGGGATCCAGCTGGTGATTGATGCGGGGCTTGAGCGCATGATCATGCATCAAGCGCAAACGGGCCTTGATAAGCTGGTGACAAGACAAGTCACGCGCAGTGCTGCGATCCAACGAGCGGGCCGCGCAGGTCGCCTCGCACATGGACACTGCTTACGGCTTTATAGTGAAGAGCAATTTCAGCGCTTACCAGTTGCACCGACTGCGCCTATTTTGCGTGAAGATTTAACCGATCTTGCCCTCAATGTGATCCAGTGGGGCTGCGACGTCAAAGATTTACATTGGCTTGACGTACCGCCCACCAAACATTGGCAAGCCGCCTGTCTAAGACTGACACAATTAGGGCTGATTGATGCACGCCACGGATTAACCACCTTGGGGCAACGCGCAAGCCACTTGGCAGCCAGCCCTCGTACTGCCGCCATGTTGGCACGCGTTGAAAAAGCCGATACCTCGACGCTATCCACCGCGTGCTGGCTGGCGGCGTGGGCCGAAAAACCCATGACCTCGGGGGCCTCACTGGCACTTATCGACCAATTGCGCGTAGCGATGTCCTACAAAGACTATCAGCACCGCGCACAGTCACTAGCCCGTAGTGTTGGCATTGCCTTGCAACCTCAGTTCGATGATACCCTGCTGCCGCTACTGGCCGCTAACATTTGGCCAGATAGAATCGCACTGGCACGCGGAAAATCGGGCCGCTTTATGATGGCCAATGGCCACGGCGTCATCTTGGACAGCCAAGACCCACTCAGCCGCGCCGACGCCATCGTCATCTGTGATGTAATGGCCGGTGATCAGGGGGACAGTCGGGCCTATAGTGCGATTGCTATCTCACTGACTGCGCTTCAAGATGCGCGTCCCGATTTATTTAGCCATCGCGATGTGGTCGCATGGGATGATAAACGTGGCACGCTGAAAGCAGAAAAGCAGCAATGTTTGGGCGAATTAGTCCTCGCTTGCGAACCGCTCGACACGCTGAGTGCCGAGCAGCAAACACAAGGGCTATTGGATGCCGTTCGCCAAAAAGGCATTGATGCATTGAATTGGCAGAGCCCCAGCCAGTCCTTGCTAACGCGTGCACGCTGCGCCCAAGCATGGGGATTGGATATTGCGCTGCCGTCACTCAGCGATGCAGACTTACTCGCTTCGCTCGATACCTGGCTGGCCCCTTTTATTCATGACATGTCACGCTGGCAAGCGCTCCAGCAATTGGATCTCAAACCCGTGTTGGAAGCCTGGTTCGGCTTTGCGGTGACCAAGCAATTAAATGCGGCACTGCCCACACATATAACAGTGCCAACCGGGTCGCGTTATCCACTGCGTTATACCCCGGACAGTGCACCGGTACTGGCCGTGAAAATGCAAGAAATGTATGGACAGGCACAAACTCCAATGCTCGCCAACGGCCACGTTGCCGTGCAAGTTGAGCTGCTCTCTCCCGCCGGACGTCCATTACAAATTACCCAAGATCTCGCCGGCTTTTGGCAAGGGAGTTATAAAGAGGTGCAAAAGGAAATGAAAGGGCGCTACCCTAAGCACCTTTGGCCGGATGATCCGGCTAACCATGCGCCAACGCGTCAAACCAAACGCCATTTTAACCAGAGTTAATCGATTGTATGGCCGATAAAAAAACACGTTCACACGCGAGCAATAAAAAACGTTCATCACCGAAGCGTCAGCCGAACAAAGCCGCCGCCAAACCGAGCTGGAGCAAACGCTTGTTAAGCCTCGGATTGAAGTGCAGCCTGGTGGGAATCGCCGCCGTTGTCATGCTCGGTATTTATCTGGATGGTAAGATACAAGACCGTTTTAGTAGCGGCCAAATTTGGCAGCTTCCGGGCGTGGTATATGGCCGAGTGATTAACCTCTCACCAGGTAGCGATGTATCACTCCTTCAACTGCGTCAGCAATTGGATGCGCTGAATTACCAAAAAGTACGCACGCCGAAGCGTCCTGGTGAGTATTCGGCCTCACAAACACGGCTTGAAATCATTCGTCGTCCGTTTGATTTTGAAGATGGCCCGGCGCCCGCACGACATGCGATGCTGAGCTTTGGCGATAATCAAGTCAACCAGATTACTGACGTTAGCGCCAACCAATCGCTAGGGCTTTTACGCATCGAGCCGAAATTACTGGGCATGATGGAGTCTGGCATCAATGAGCAACGCCTATTTTTACCCCGAGAGCGTTTCCCAGAGTTTTTAGTCGAGGCGTTACTCACCACAGAAGATCGAGATTTTTATCACCATGAAGGCGTTTCACCCACGGGGATCTTACGCGCACTCGTGGCTAACATTCGCGCCGGTCGTACCGTACAAGGCGGCTCTACCTTAACGCAACAGCTGGCTAAAAACCTCTTTCTCACCCGCGATCGCACCTTGTGGCGAAAAGCGCAAGAAGCCTACATGGCATTGATCCTCGATTTTCGCTACAGCAAGGATAAACTGTTAGAAGCCTACTTTAACGAAGTCTATCTGGGACAAAATCGCGGCGAACCCGTACATGGTTTTCCGTTAGGCGCGCGACTCTATTTTGGACGTCCGATTAGCGAGTTACGGGTAGACCAACTGGCGCTGCTCGTGGGGATGGTAAAAGGGCCTTCCTACTACAACCCGTTCCGCCACCCTGAACGCGCGAAAAGTCGTCGCGATCTGGTGCTACGACTGATGCTAGAGCAAAATCGACTGTCAAGCACCGATTACCAAGCGGCAGCCAGCCGTCCGCTTGATATTCAAAAAACGCCTACCCTATCGCGTCCTCAACCGGCTTACTTTGATCAACTCAAAGAAGAAATCCGTCACAAAGTCGGTGATAAATATGCCGCTGGCGCTGGGTTACGTATTTTCACCACCCTTGATCCTGTGTCACAGCAAGCGATTGAGCGTGCGGTGACCGAAAAGGTGAAGGCGCTTAAACATCGCGCAGGAAATCAACTAGAAGCCGCCGCCGTGATCGCAGACAGACGAAGTGGCGAGGTCCGTGCCATGGTGGGTGGCGCTCGCCCGGGCTTTGCAGGCTTTAACCGTGCCTTAAATGCGAAACGTGCTATCGGTTCACTCGCCAAACCTGCGGTTTATTTGACTGCATTAAATCAGCCTGAACGCTTTCAGCTCACCAGTAAGATTGACGATAAGCCCATTCGTTTAGAAGGCAGTCAAGGGAGTAGTTGGCAACCTCGCAACTATGATCGCCAATACCGCGGCACCGTGTCATTACTGACCGCCTTGGCAAAATCCTATAACGTGCCAACGGTCAACCTCGGCATGCAACTGGGGTTAGAAAGTGTGGTTAACACCTTTGGTCAATTAGGGGCAAAAACTGACACCATTCCACGCGTTCCCTCTCTGCTTCTGGGGGCATTTAGCATGAGTCCATTTGAGGTCACTCAAGTCTACCAAACACTGGGCAATGCAGGGCAAAGGGCCCCATTAACGGCTCTGAGGGCCGTTACTACCAAAGAAGGTCAAGGATTGTATCAAAACTGGCCCAAAGCGGAACGTGTTGTGCCTGAGCAAGCCGGTTGGCTGACCTTGTATGCGATGAAGCAAGTGGTGAAACAGGGAACAGGGCGTTTCTTGCAGCAACGTCATCGCCATGCAGCACTCGCAGGCAAAACGGGGACAACAGATGATAACCGTGATAGCTGGTTCGTCGGTATCGACGACAAAGAAGTTACCACGGTGTGGTTGGGCCGCGATGATAATCAATCGACAGGGCTCACCGGGGCCTCTGGTGCTTTACGTGTTTATGATGATTATTTAAACCGTCGAGGCGCGACACCCTTGGCACTCCCTTGGCCTGCCGACATCACCACCGTGGCGGTCAGCCAACAAGGTAGCCAATACGCGCTAAATTGTCGCGGTGAGACGTCGCTCCCCGTATGGGACATAAATGGCCAGTTTGCCAAGCGATGTCGCCAGCCGGATCCCGTCGGTTGGCTTAAAGGTTTATTTAATTGACACCTTGTCCACTCGATACGCGTTTGTATACCAAACAGCGAGCAAAAAAACGCCCCAGCCATACTGACTGGGGCGGTGTGGTATTTAGCTACGCAAGCCGGTACCTTTAGAAATCAAGCGCCAAGCCAGCGCGTATAAGCCGATAATAAACAGTAACAGCACCCCAAATGATGTCATGATCCCCACATCGGATACCCCTAAAAAGCCATAGCGAAACGCGTTAACCATATACACGATAGGGTTCAGCTTAGACACCCCTTGCCAAAACTCAGGCAACAGCGACAGCGAATAAAACACGCCACCGAGATACGTTAGCGGGGTCAGTATAAAGGTCGGGATCAGGCTGATATCGTCAAACGTTTTGGCAAAAATGGCGTTAATCAGGCCTCCTAACGCAAACACGGCAGAGGTCAGCGTCACCGTGGTGACCACGATAAATGGATGCGCGATTTGCAAATCCACGAAGAACAAGGACGTCATTGTCACTAAAGCCCCCACCGCTAAGCCACGGCACATGCCTCCACCAATATAACCGGCAATAATCACATAGTTAGGGATAGGCGCGACTAACAGCTCCTCGATATTATGCTGAAACTTGGCACTAAAAAAGGAAGACGCCACATTGGAGTAGGAGTTAGTAATCACTGACATCATGATTAAGCCAGGAACGATATACTCCATGTAACTGAAACCTTCCATCTGGCCGATACGCGACCCAATCAAATTACCGAAAATGACAAAGTACAAGCTCATGGTAATCGCGGGCGGGACCAAGGTTTGCACCCAGATCCGAGTAAAACGCGCCACTTCTTTATAAATGAGGGTACGAAATGCAATCCAATACAAGGCATTCATGCGTGCTCCTCCCCATTTTTCTGAATTAAGGTGACAAACAACTCTTCTAAACGGTTGGCCTTATTACGCATGGATAATACTTGCACTCCCTGTTGTGACAACTGCTCAAAGACCGGGGTTAATCCCATTGACTTGCTGACTTCCACCTCCAAGGTATTGGTGTCAGTGGTCTGCCAGTTCACGCCCTCAAGCGCATTGAGCTGATGCCCAGGTTGGAGGTCGAGAATAAAGGTCTCAGCATCTAACTTCGATAACAGCGCCTTCATCGAGGTATCTTCGACCAGCTGCCCCCGATTGATAATGCCAATATTACGGCACAGGGTTTCGGCTTCTTCCAGATAATGGGTGGTGAGAATAATAGTGATCCCTTGACGATTAATCTGGCTTAAAAAGTCCCACATAGAACGGCGCAGCTCAATATCGACGCCTGCGGTTGGCTCGTCCAGGATCAGCAAACGCGGCTCGTGCATCAAGGCACGGGCTATCATCAACCGCCGTTTCATTCCACCCGATAAATTACGCGCGGGCTCATGGCGCTTGTCCCACAAATCCAGTTGTGAGAGATATTTCTTCGCACGCTCTTTAGCTTGCGCTCGCGGCACCCCATAGTAGCCAGCTTGGTTCACCACAATTTGCTGCACTTTCTCAAACTGATTAAAGTTGAACTCTTGTGGCACCAGACCAATTTGCTTTTTCGCCTCCACCTTTTGGGTGTCCAAGTCATAGCCAAAAATACTGACCTGCCCTTGGGTTTTATTGACCAGCGAACTCAGTATGCCAATAGTAGTGGATTTCCCCGCGCCATTTGGCCCTAGCAGCGCATAAAAATCGCCCTCCTCGACCGAGAGCGACACGCCTTTCAATGCCTTCACATTGGACCCGTACGTTTTGACGAGATCCTTGATTTCAATTGCTTTCATAAGCTCCCGTTAAGATAAAATCAGCATCATGCTGTCTGACGCATCAATGTTGCTATGGTAACCGGTATTGGTCTGAGAAACACCGCCACAAAAAAAGGGTTAATCGCACCGAGGGCGGCGATTAACCACGATCCATGCTGTCGCGACTTTGCCTTTTGGAAATAAATGCGCGTTGAGAATAAATACGCTTTGGCAGTCAATACGCTTACGCAGGCATGACTTCGACTAATCGATTGGCCGCTTCGAGTGCAGGCTTACGCGAAGTGAAGATGTGCGCGTCACGCACCCAATCGCCAATATGCAGGCGCTGAAGTTGCTCTCGCGTTTCATCATGCGGGCAAAGTAAAAATACCGTGCAATTCGCTTCACGCGCATCTTTGATTGCGTTTTCCAATGCCAGCCCTACCGTCATGTCCAGCATAGGCACATCACTTAAGTCGAGGATCATCACCCGAAACTCACGGATATGAGCGTGCTGACGGGCAATGGCCTTTGAGACACTGAAAATCATCGGGCCAGACAAGTAGAAAAAGAGTACGTGACCATTACTGGCATCTAAAAGCGCACGCTCTTCATCATTTAACGGCACTTCATCGTCTTCCGCATCACTGATGGCCCGTACCTGTTTTGCCTGCTCGCGACTTAATCGCTCGATCACCAGTAAGTTAGCAATAAAGACACCCAGGCCCACCGCGACAATCAGATCAACAAATACAGTCAACGCCATCACACCGTACATGATACCGGTTTGCTGCAAGCTGATTTTGTGCGCGCGATGTAGAAAGCTCCAATCGAGAATATTAAAACCGACATAAAGCGCAATACCGGCAAGCACAGCCATTGGGATCGGCGCAGTTAATGCCCCCGCCACTAACACGACTGCGGCTAAAATAGCGGCACGGAATATCCCCGATAACGGTGAACGCGCCCCGACTTGTACATTGACCACAGTGCCCATGGTAGCACCGGCCCCCGGCAGTGCGCCAAACAGGCCTGCAATCATATTGGCGACGCCCTGGCCGCGCAATTCACGGTCGGAATTATGTTCTTGGCGAGTCAGCGAGTCGGCAATCACTGCGGTCAGTAAGGTGTCTATGCATCCTAACGTCCCCAGCACCAGGGCATCAATGACCATGGTGGTAAAATGCTCTGCGGTGATATGAGGCACTACTAGCGAGGGTAAACCGGTCGGGATCTCACCAATACGGCGGATGCTCTCGGCATCAAAAAGCAGTACCGACACCAAGGTAATACTGACTAAGGCGACAAGTTGAGCCGGGATAAAACGACGATATTTGGCCGGAAAGTAAAACAAAATACCCAAGGTGAGCACACCAAGAAAAACTTCTTTAATATCGGCATTGATCACTAAATCCGGTATCGCTGTCAGGGTGCCTAAGACGCCGCCGGACGGTGCCGCTTGCCCTAATAATGGTGCGAGTTGGAGCAAAATCAAGATCACGCCAATCCCCGACATAAAACCGGACACCACGCTATACGGCATCAAGGTTACGTATTTGCCCAGCCGCAAACTGCCAATCAGCACTTGAAACGCGCCCGCCATCATCACCACAGTAAAGCCCATGGCAAGGCCACCTTCGGGGTAACGCGACATCATGGCGGTGAGTACCGCGGTCATAATGACTGTCATCGGCCCCGTAGGCTCTGATATCAGCGTCGAAGAGCCACCAAATAGCGACGCGAACAGCCCCACCAAAATCGCTCCCCATAACCCGGCCTCAGCGCCAGCACCGGAGGCAACACCAAAGGCGAGCGCCAGTGGTAATGAGATAATCGCGGTGGTCACCCCGCCGAATAAATCCCCCTTTAATGACAACTGCGCAAATCGTCCTTTATCAAACACGCACTACCTCGACTGCCGTTAAGATTATGATAGAGCGAACAGTATACGAATTTTCTCGTATTAACCTATCCGAGCAGTGGTTGAAAGCGTCACAGCGTGATCCGCTGGACGCGACCGATGTAAAAAAATGTGAATATTGATCTCAGTATATTTCACACCTCAAGAGTGCGGTATAGTGACGATTGATAACTTTGCCAACAGACTGAGTGAGCATGGCCCAGATAAAAGCGTTATTTGCCAACAATAAAGCCTGGTCAAAAGACATTCGTGATACGGATCCCCAGTTTTTTGCCGACCTAGCGAAAGAGCAGCATCCGGAATATTTGTGGATTGGTTGTGCCGATAGCCGTGTGCCTGCTGAGCGACTAACAGGATTAGACTCTGGCGAGCTGTTTGTGCATCGCAATGTCGCCAACCAAGTGATCCACACGGATTTAAACTGCTTGTCGGTAGTGCAATATGCCGTTGATGTGCTGCAAATCAAGCATATTATTGTCTGTGGTCATTACGGATGTGGCGGGGTGCATGCCGCGATTGAAAATCCCGAGCTGGGTCTTATCAATAATTGGCTATTACATATTCGCGACCTTTACCTTAAGCATAAAAGCTATCTGAGCCAATTGCCGCCCCAAGCGCGTGGTAATCGTTTATGTGAAATCAATGTCGCTGAGCAGGTTTATCATTTAGGCAACTCCACCATTTTACGCGCCGCCTGGGAACGAGGCCAAGATGTCAATATCCATGGCTGGTTTTACGACACTACTGACGGGATCTTACGCGATCTCGGTATGACAGCGAACAGCCGTGAATCGTTAGAGATACACTATCAAGCGGCGATGAGCCATTTGGTCCCCGGCGCGGCCACACATCCTCTCTATGAAAATTGACACAATGCTGACGCTATAATGCTTGTGCGCGGTGGTGAATCGTCGTACAACACGACCATGACTCCGATCACACCTTCATCCCACGCTACGCATCGCTCTCTGCTCCTCTTGTGGCTGATGGCGAGCCTGATGCTGTTTGCAGTGATCGCTAATGCCGTGGCGAAATCTCATGTTTCACCGTGGCAGCCAAATCAGCAAATTCATACGCTACAACACACACCGGCCCTACTGTCGACCGCAAGAGCCAGCGTTGCACTGCCAGCCCCTTTATTGGATGACGATCCCCAACCGCCACATTTAGCCACCCTTTTTCCTCCCACGCACGTTAGCCTTGCTTGGCACCTCATCGCCTTTTTGTGCGTGCTTGGGGTGTATCTCTCCCGCCAATATCTTGCATTTTCGTTCCCCCGCCTCGGAGGCTGGCGAGAACACAATCTGCAATATCGCTTTATTCATTCGCGTTAATCGTTCGCTTTCCTGAAGGCCTGTGCGCCTTAATCCCCCAGTAGCGACATCGAGTTCACACTCGATGTGAGGTTTGCTGTGCACGATGCACAGCCAAGGAGAAAAAATGAATAAAGCAACTCCCGTTAATCGGTATGCGTTGTGGCACTATGCTGTATTGGTGCTGATGCTAATCGTACTCACCATGCAGGCATTACCGAGCTTTTTTGGCGATCATCCTGTAGTGAGCGTGTCTCATCACTCTCACCACGCGCTGCAAGGCTGGCTAAACGCCCATCCAGAGGCCGTCAGTGAGGTACGTTATGACTCGCAAGGGAATGTCACCTTAATCACGCCCGATATTAGCCAGCAACAGAACGTACAACAGCAATTAAAAGGCGCCCTAGGTGCCGATGCGGAGATCACTCTCGATTATTTATCCGCAGCGCCCGCGTGGCTATCACGCCTAGGCGCCGAGCCGGTTAAGCTAGGGCTAGATCTGCGCGGTGGCGTCCAATTATTACTGTGGGTCGACACCGACCAAGCACTGACCCATCAAGCAGACGCCTTGCTCCAAAGCCTCAATCTTTGGTTAGACAGTCAGCGCTTGCCGCCGACCGCGAGCCTCAACCAGCAGGATAAAACCACGGTGCAATTGCCGATGTTAAATGCCGCTGATCGTACCAAAGTGAGCGGTTGGTTTACTGAGCATTATCCGCAATGGCGCTTTAGCAGTGCCACCCATCGCTGGCAAATGACAGATACCGAGCGTGAGGCCATGCGTCATCAAGCCGTACGTCAGAATATTGATATTCTGCGCAAGCGTATCGACGCATTAGGCGTGGCCGAAGCCAGTGTGCAGCGTCAAGGCAAAGACTATATTCGTATCGAACTACCTGGCGTGCATGATCCTAAGCAAGCCAAAAGCGTGATTGGTGCCACCGCCTCACTCGCATTCTATGCTCTCGATCCTACCAGCCCCAAACCACTCTACGATGCGCAGCGCAATGCCGTCCCGCTCGCGCGCCATGCCATTTTAGGCGGTGAACATATTATTGATGCGCGCACCAGTGTCGATGAGATGCGCCGTCCTCAAGTCGACATTCGCCTGGATAAACAAGGTGGCGAGACCATGCTTGCGTTTACTCGTCGGCACTTGGGCGATCCAATGGCGACCGTTTATCGCGAGTACCAAGCCAATGCGCAGGGCGATCTGGTGGCTCACGAGCGCGTGATCAACGTAGCGACCATCCAAAGTGCGCTCAGTGATCGCTTTCGGATCACGGGGCTATCGAGCCCAGAAGAAGCGCGTAACCTCTCGATGCTATTGCGTGCCGGCGCATTAACCGCCCCCATTAAAATCGTCGAAGAGCGCGCCATTGGTCCCACCTTAGGTGCTGAGAATATTAAAGCAGGCTTTTCCGCACTGGCTGTCGGCATGATCGGCATGGCTATCTTTATGGTGCTTTGGTATCGCCGTTTTGGCTGGGTGGCGATTGTGTCGCTTACTGCCAACCTCATGATGCAAGTCGGCCTTCTCGCGCTACTGCCCGGTGCTGTGCTGACGTTGCCAGGCATCGCGGGCCTTGTACTCACGGTAGGCATGGCGGTCGATACCAATGTGCTTATCTTTGAGCGTATTCGCGATCGCTTGCGAGCGGGCGCAAGCCTAGCCAATGCCATTGATACCGGCTATCGCGCGGCGTTTAGCACGATTTTTGACGCCAATATCACCACCTTGATTTCTGCGGCCTGTTTGTACGCCGTCGGCTCTGGCCCCTTACAAGGGTTTGCCACCACTCTGATTCTGGGACTGTGCGCCAGCATGATAACCGGCATTGTTGGCACCCGAGCCATCATCAATCCGATTTGGGGGCGTGATCGCCGCCGCGCGGTGACCATTTAAGGAATGAATACCATGAACTTAACCCAAGCCCGCTATACCAGCTTCGCTCTCTCCGCGCTGCTAATGACCATGAGCATCTGGGCGATTACTCATTATGGCCTGAACCTAGGCATCGACTTTACCGGCGGTATCGTGATTGACTTCGCGCTACCAAGCTTGGCTGGCAGTGATACGCTGATCCCAGCCCTGCACAGTCAGTTTGGCGATCTGGCCACGCTCAAGGCAAGTACCACACAGGGACAGTGGCAGTTAGTGTTGCCCCACACCTCTCAATGGCAAGATCCTCAGCAGGTGATGGTACAAATCAGTACTGCGTTATCGATGCCAGTGAGTTTGATTCAAGCTGACGTAGTCGGCCCTCAGGTCGGTCAGGTCCTGTTTGAACAAGGTGGCTTAGCCCTACTGGTTGCCTCGTTGGCGATCATGCTTTATTTGGCGATTCGCTTTGAGTGGCGACTCGCCCTAGCAGCCATAGGCGCGCTGGTACACGATGTCACCCTCACCTTGGGGCTACTCGCCATTCTCGCCGTGCCCATGGATCTCAATGTGATTGCCGGGTTGCTAGCTGTAATCGGTTACTCGCTCAATGACTCGATTGTGATCGGCGACCGGCTGCGCGATGTCCTAAGAGCCAAACCGAACCAATGTGTTTATATCAGCACCAATATTGCGGTCTGCGAGACCTTCTCGCGTACCTTGATCACTGCCGGGACGACGCTGTTTACCATCGGATGCTTGTTGATACTGGGTGGCGATGCGCTGTATGGCTTTGCCCTAACGCTGTTTGTGGGGGTGCTCACTGGAACTTGGTCATCGGTCGCCGTCGCATCTTGCCTACAAGAAATACTGGGGCTATCGGCTTCGCATTATCAGCGTGCGCCAGAGCATGAGGGGACGTGCTAACCCACCGAACCCGCTATGTTTCCTACAAAAGTCGCTACAAAAAGTGCCTACAAAAAAACCGAGCAAGCGCTCGGTTTTTTCATTTATCGTAATAACCACCGGCCACTCTGTGATGACAGGCGTTACGCGTCGCTGCGGAGATTAATCCAATGGGATCACTTTACCGATATACGGCAAATGGCGATATTTCTGAGCGTAATCAATCCCAACCCCGACAACAAATTCATCCGGGATGGTAAAGCCAAGCCAATCGACTGTCACATTCACTTCGCGGCGCTCGGGTTTATCGAGCAGGGTACAAATACGTACCGAGTTTGGCTCACGCAGCGATAAGATTTCGCAGACTTTACTGAGCGTGTTGCCGGTATCAATGATGTCTTCAACCAAAAGAATGTCCTTTCCTTTGATGTCGTCATCCAAATCTTTAAGAATGCGCACGTCACGCGTGCTTTCCATGCTATTGCCATAGCTTGATGCGGTCATAAAGTCGACCGAATGTGGCAAGTCAATCGCGCGACATAAATCAGCCATAAAGACGAACGAGCCGCGCAGCAACCCGACCAAAACAAGGTCGTTTGAGTCTTTATAATGCTCATTGATCTCGGCGCCCAGGGCTTTTACTCGCGCCTGTACGTCCTGTTCTGAAATCATCACTTCAACGGTGTGTTTCATATCTGCCCCGATGGTTTGTCCCCACGATCGCGGGGGTCACTAACAAAGGTGGCATAGTCTAGCACTAAATCGATTGCGGATCCCAGTCACGCCGGTTGTCAGCCATTTGCACCCGCACACTAGTTAACTATCACACTGATTGATAAGAAAAAATAATCCATGCCTGTCTTTTTAATAATGAATGACTTTTTTTGCAGACAAAATTACCGTTTTACGGCCCAGATCAGCTTTACGCCCGTTGTCAGACGATAAATAGCTGGTATAAACTCAATATCGCTAATAAGAAAATTGTTAGCACAAACAATAATTAATTTGTACAAACCAAAAATAAGTTGGCAGGTTTTAGGATGGCTCAATCAAATGAAAGAACAAGGACGCGACTGTCGCCGGAAAGACGTAAAGAGCAGTTATTAACTTGTGGTTTAGATGTTTTTGCGAAACGCGGTATTGGCCGCGCTGGGCACGCGGATATCGCAGACATGGCGGACGTTTCCGTCGCGACCGTCTTTAACTACTTTCCCACGCGCGAAGACCTTGTGGAAGAAATCCTTGCACAAACCGAAAAGCACTTTATTGCGTTGATTAATGAGTGTACCGAGCAAGATCAATCGATGCGCGGCGCATTAAACTGTATCACATCACAGATAATTGATACCGCACTCGCCGATAAAGCGTGGATGAAAGTCTGGTTTGAGTGGAGTACGTCGATTCGCGAGGATATTTGGCCACGTTTTGTCAAAGGCAGTCGAGATGCGGTTGATCAGTTCGAGAACGTATTTAAACGTGGCATCGAAAAAGGCGAAATGACAGATCGCCATCAACCCAGAGAGCTCGCCAGCATGCTAGCAGGGGTCTGCTATGTGCTATTTTTACAAGCCCACCAACAGCCCGATAAAGCGGCGCTTAATGCCATGGCCCAGCATTACATTGATGTATTATGCCAGCATGGCTAAACGCCATGGCACGATAGAAAGCCAACGTCACGTTGGCTTTTTAATGCGTCATCCATGCGCGTTAGGGATCGATAAAGCTCGGCCCATCATTGAACAAAACGGGCTCATGAGAACGAATATTTAAACGCACTTTTTCTCCGACCGACAGCGGCTCTCGGGCGTGAACCGACAACTTCTGCCCATGAATATCAATGGTGTAGCGGCTGCTATCTCCCATAAACTGCTGTGACAAGACCTGTCCCTCGCCCTGCTCGTCTGCCCGAATACTTAAAAATTGTGGCCGGAGTAACCACCAATGCGGGCCGGGATGACAATGTACAGGACGCGGCCAAGGGCCAAGTGGCGTCTGCATTTGCTCTTGCTCAGACACGGTCACAGGAACATAAGACCCTTGACCAAGAAAGTCTGCCACAAAGCGGCTTGCAGGCTGATAATAGACCTCTGTGGTATCACCGAACTGTTCAATAAGACCTTGATTCATTACGGCCAATTTATCGGCAAAGGCAAAGGCTTCTTCGCGACTGTGGGTCACCAAAATCGCTGTCACACCCTGTGATTTAAAAATACGCCGGATCTCTTCAATCAAGTCGTGGCGTACCTGGGTGTCAATGTTAGAAAAAGGCTCATCCAGTAATAACAGATCGGGTTCATAGGCAAGCGCACGGGCAATCGCTACCCGTTGCTGTTGACCACCGGATAATTGATGCGGATAACGATCCCCAAGGTCAGTTAAATGGACCAATTTAAGCATGTCAGCCACTTTGCCCGCTCGCGCTTGAGCGGCCAACTGTGAAAGTCCAAACCCGATATTCTCTGCAACGGTTAGGTGCGGAAAAAGCGCATAATCTTGAAAGATCATACCGATATTACGCTGCTCAGGTGGCACAGAGTGATGCTCATTATCCATGACTTTACAGCCAATCGATAGCGTCCCTGCCGATAGCGGCATTAAACCTGCCATTGCTTTTAACAAGGTGGTTTTTCCGCAGCCACTGGCACCGAGTAGGCAAACAATCTCTCCAGGTGCCACTTGCAGCGATAAATCTTTTAAGACAGGCGTGCCGTTATAGCTGCAGGTCAGGTTTTTAATCGACAAGGCGCACTTCATTGATATTTCTGCTCCAATGACCGGTTAATCAAGATAAGCGGAATTAAGCCAACCACTACCAGTAAAATTGCCGGTAATGCGGCGTACTCTAAGTGTTCATCAGAGGTAAAGTTGTACACATAGGTGGCCAGTGTTTCAAAGTTAAATGGACGCAGTAAAATAGCCGCATTAAGCTCTTTCATCGACTCAATAAACACCAGCAACATCGCAATAAGCGTACCACGACGAATTAAAGGCAGGTGCACGCGGCGAATGACCCCTGTGGTTGTGCAGCCCATGGTTCGCGCCGCCATATCGAGCGAAGGGGGGATTTTGGCCATGCTTGATTCGATACTACCAATGGCAACGGCACTGAAGCGCACTACAAATGCTGCCAGCAAAGCGACCATGGTCCCTGACAGTACCAGCCCTGGCCGGCCCCATCCATAGGCGGTGGCAACATCATTAATGACATGATCACCGCGCGTAAGCACCAGCATTACCCCGATAGCGAGCACGGTGCCGGGTACCGCATAGCCCATAGATGCCAGACGCATTGGCGCAACACTAATACCATCACCACGTAAGCGACGATAGACATTCACCGTCCACGCAATAGCCACCGCGATAACAGCCGCCAACGTCGAGGTATAAAAGCTGTTATAGCTAAACGCGGCGAAATCACTGATGGCATTTTTTTCATAGTAGTGCCATGCGTACATCACCAACTGTAAAAGCGGTAAGATAAAAGCCAATGATAATAGGCTCCAGCACCAGACTACTACGCCTACTTTACGCCAGCCTCGCAAAGGCGTTTTCTCGATTGCGTCACTGCTTGAGCTTGGACTAAATTGGGCTTGTTTACGTCGTCCATAACGCTCGGCACTGATTAAAAGAAAAATCGCCACCAGCATTATCGCGGATATTTTAGCTGCTGCCGTTAAGCTTGAATAACTCAACCAAGTATCATAGACCGCCGTGGTCAGTGTGCTAACGGCAAAATAATTGACCGTACCAAAGTCGCCCAACGCCTCCATCGCCACCAGCGACGCGCCAACGGCAATGGCGGGCCGGGCTAGCGGCAAAGAAATTCGGCGAAAACTCTGAAGTGGCGAGCAACCCAACAGGCGGGCAGAATGGGTCAAGGTCACACTTTGCTCCATAAAAGCAGCGCGTGTTAATAAGTAAATATAAGGGTACAGCACCAGCGCTAAGACAAAGCAAGCCCCCGTTAGCGTGCGCATATCGGGGAACCAATAATCGGTCACGCTTTGCCATTCAAAGGCATACCGTAAAGCGCGCTGCAACGGCCCAGCATAATCAAACCAGTCCGTATAGATATAACCGATAATATACCCGGGCATCGCCAGCGGTAGGACCATCGCCCATTGCAATTGTCGGCTGCCAGGTACCTGATACATCGCCAGCATCCACGCTGTCGGGACACCCAGTATCATCGCAATCGCGACCACACCAACCACTAACAGACTGGTATTTAGGGTATAGGTAGGGAGCACGGTCTGGAACAGGTGAGGAAAAATATCACCTGTATCACCAACCGCGGTGTAAAAGATCGCTAAGATCGGCAAAACCAGCAACAGGGCTAGGCCCCAGCTGCTGGTTTTTATAATGGGTAATCTATCTCGCATGGCCTACTACATTAAGGCGTCAGAGAAAGACAACAGGGGCGGTCGTCGCCCCTATGCGATGGTTTACAGGTCGAACTGAACTTCATCCAACAGCTTCACTGATTGGGCATAGTTATCAGCAATCGCCTCTAACGGCATTGGGTCGTGCTTATAATCCCCCCAAGATGCCACTAGCTCAGACTTCTCGACACCCGCTTTCACCGGCTCTTCGAAGTTAACCTCAGCATACATATGCTGCGCTTTGTCTGACGTTAAAAATTCCATAAGTTTAAGCGCGTTTTCTTGGTTCGGTGCGTACTTCGCCATCGCCATACCACTCACATTGACATGTGTCCCATGAGTATTCTGGCCCGGATAATTTAGATAAACCGCTTCCGCCCACGCTGTTTGCTCTTCATCGTTTAGCATCTTACCTAGGTAATAGCTATTCCCTAGCGACACATCACAGAGCCCTTCTTTAATCGCTTTTACTTGCGCGCGATCGTTACCTTGTGGTTTACGCGCGAGGTTGTCTTTAACCCCTTCTAGCCATTCTTTGGCTTTCGCTTCACCATGGTTTTCAATGATAGCGGACACAAGAGAGACATTATAAGGGTGTTTGCCTGAACGGGTACAAATCTTGCCTTTCCATTCGGGTTTTGCCAAGTCAAGATAGTCAAAATCGTCACCTAATTCGCCAACTCGCTCCCGAGAAGAGTATACCGCACGTGCACGCGTTGTCAGCGCTACCCACTTATCTTCACTATCACGAAACTGTTCAGGCACATTGCTATCAATCACATCGCTTTGAACCGCTTGCACCACATCTTGGTTTAACAGCTCTTTAAGGCGTGAAATATCAACCGTAAGAAGGACATCTGCTGGGCTATATTCGCCTTCCTGCTTGACCTTTTCTGCCATGCCTTTTTTAGCAAACTTAACGTTTACCTTGATGCCAGTCTCTTCAGTAAACGCATCAAACATGGGTTCAATCAAAAACGGTTGGCGATACGAGTAGACATTCACTTCTTCAGCCGCGAACGCAGTACTTGTTCCTAGCAGGCTAGCCGTCACAGCCGAGGCAATCAGCAGTTTTTTCATCGTAACAGTCCTTAAATATGATGATAAATGATAACGAATCTCACTTTCGTTAGTATACAGAGAATGACTGAATGCTCAATATCGATAGGATCAAAAAAAAACGAAACCCTACTGTAAAAATGTAAGGTTTCGTTTCAGAGTTTAACGATGTCTTATACGCGTGGCTATTTTACGCTGACAAATTCGGGATACGCATCAATACCGCAATCGTGTAAATCCATACCCGACATCTCTTCTTCTTCGGTCACGCGAATACCCATGGTTTTCTTCAATATCCACCAAACCACGCAGCTTGCACCGAATACCCAGGCAAAAATAACGGCCGCTCCCAGAAGCTGGGCACCAAAGGTCGCTGCTGTGTTACTTAAAGGCACAACCATGAGGCCAAAGAAACCACACACACCGTGGACGGAAATCGCACCGACAGGATCGTCAATTTTTATCTTGTCGAGACCGATAATACTGAACACGACGATAGCCCCAGATACCACACCAATGATCAGTGCCGCCACTGGTGAGGGTGACAGCGGATCGGCGGTAATTGCCACCAAGCCAGCCAACGCGCCATTTAAGACCATGGTCAAATCCGCTTTCCCCCATAGGGTTTTGCATACCAGTAAGGCTGCAATAGCACCGGCCGCCGCCGCCGCATTCGTGTTGAGGAAGATTTGTCCCACCGCTGTCGCATTCTCAAAATCTGAGACCATCAACTGCGAGCCGCCATTGAAACCAAACCAGCCGAACCAAAGGATAAACGTCCCCAAGGTCGCTAACGGCAAGTTAGAGCCAGGAATCGGGTTGATTTTACCGTTTTTGCTGTACTTGCCTTTACGCGCACCTAACAAGAGCACACCGGCTAATGCCGCGGAAGCACCGGCCATGTGAACAATTCCTGAGCCGGCAAAGTCACTGAAACCGGCCTCAGATAGGAAGCCGCCGCCCCAAGTCCAATATCCTTCAACTGGATAGATCACCGCCGTCAAGATGACAGAGAAAACCAGGAACGCCCACAGCTTCATTCGTTCCGCGACGGCACCAGACACTACTGACATAGCGGTAGCAACAAACACGACTTGGAAGAAGAAGTCTGATTCCAATGAATGATCAGCCTCTGCGCCCTGTGTGCCAATCAAGGTGCCAAATGAAGGCATAAAACCCCCACCCGCATTGTCGACATACATGATGTTGTAACCGACCAGTAAATACATGGTGCACGCGATGGCATATAAGCAGATATTTTTGGTCAGGATCTCCGTGGTATTTTTAGATCGCACCAAGCCGGCTTCTAACATCGCAAAGCCCGCGGCCATCCACATCACCAACGCGCCGGATAAAAGAAAGAAAAAGGTGTCGAGCGCGTAGCGCAATTCTGTCACCGTATTAACCAGTTCCATTGTCTATACTCCCTGTATTAAATTGCTTCCAAATCCATTTCACCGGTACGAATACGCACCGCCTGCTGAAGATCGAAGACAAAGATTTTGCCATCGCCAATTTTTCCGGTCTGTGCAGCATTAGAAATCGCTTCAACGACAGAATCCACATTCTCGCTCTGTACCGCGATTTCAAGTTTCACTTTGGGTAAAAAATCGACTTGGTATTCGGCGCCACGATATAATTCTGTGTGCCCTTTTTGGCGGCCAAAGCCTTTGACTTCCGAGACCGTCATGCCATCAATACCGGCATCCGCCAACGCTTCACGAACGTCATCAAGCTTAAATGGCTTGATAATGGCGCTAATCAGTTTCATATCCTTCTCCTGAGTCCTTGTGTTTGCTTCACACTGTAGGTATCAAGAGCCGTGCCAATATTTGATGGCTTTAAAATCATGCATTTAGAAAACAAGAAGGGGTAATTCGAGGAGTTTGCACTATAAAAGTGCGAGGTATTCACCAAGACAGCGCATCGGCAATGTGTTATCGCTCAACTGCACCATCAGCGATCATCGAAAAAACGCGGGCCGATTCCCCGCTCCGCGTTTATCTCGAGTTATCGTCGACCATAACGGATAATAAAGTCGCGATAGGCCGATAACATTTCCATAAAGTCATCATAGCCACACGCGGCACAGCTTTCTTGATCATAAAACGTCAATGCCTGCGCACTGAGGGTTGCTTGCGCCTCATCCGATGGTGTTTGTAGCATGGCATTCGCCATCACCACCACTTCATCTTTATTGGCTGTTAAGGTAAAAGTATGCCCGCGCCATTGCTGTTCGTTTTCCAGCTGAGCGAGGGCCTCGACATATTGCTCAACGTGGCTAAGCTCAGTGCCTACTTCATCGAACAACCAGCGGCCAATCGCTTCATGGCCCATTGAGAACACAATGCGATAACTGTCATCAAAACTATTGCGAGAAAATTCGTAATCCACATCCACCTCCAATCTTCGCGCGGCATTGTCCGGCTTTTGCCACGAATTGCCAAGCCCAAGCTGTTATCAAGGTAGCACTTCGCTCATACTGTTTACTTCAGTTCGACTTAATGGACGACCGTCATATCGCCAAGGACAAGCCATGCATATTGTGATCGCACCGGACTCATTCAAAGAAAGCCTCAGCGCCCCACAAGTCGCTAACGCTATTCAAACAGGCATGGCAGCCGCACTGCCTAATGCCACGTTTTCACTGTTGCCCATGGCAGATGGTGGTGAGGGATTTGCACAAAGTATGCTCGAACGACTGGGTGGAGAACGTTTTCACTGTGACGTCACGGGGCCAGATTTTCGCCCGGTGACGGCCAGTTTTGTGATTAATCGTGAGCAACGACTGGCCGTGTTGGATGTCGCCAGTGCCTCAGGTTTACCATTAATGCCAAGCACCGCAAAAAATCCGCTCCATACCACCAGCTTAGGCACCGGTGAACTGATCCGTGCAGCGCTTGATCATGACATCGATGAAATCATTATTGGTTTAGGTGGCAGTGCCACCAATGACGCGGGCGCCGGGATCCTGACCGCCTTAGGCGCGCGCCTGCTTGACGGTGCAGGCAAACCAATTATTCCGACTGGACACGGATTAGGTGCATTGATGACACTGGATCTCAGCACGCTTGATTCACGCCTGCGCGCTGTCACACTCATCGCGGCCTGTGATGTCGATAACCCGCTATGTGGACCCGATGGCGCTGCTACCGTATTTGGTCCGCAAAAAGGCGCCACGGTCAGCCACATTCGCAGTTTAGAGCAACACCTTCACCGTTTTGCCCGTATTTGTCACTATCAACTTGGCCATGCCATTGCGCACTTTCCAGGCGCAGGCGCAGCAGGCGGAATCGGTGCCGCTTTAGGCGGTTTACTCAATGCCCAGCTCGCACCCGGGGTGGAGTTGCTACTAACACGGACCCACGCGTATTCGACCCTGGCACAAGCAGATTGGATTATTACCGGTGAGGGACGGGTCGATGGTCAAACTCAGCACGGAAAAGTCCCCATGGCGCTCGCCCGGATTGGCCAATCACATCACATTCCCGTGGTGGCGATCGCCGGCAGTGTCGGTGACAACTGTGATACGCTTTATCAACACGGCGTCAAAGCGATTTTCCCCATTCAGCCAGGGCCCTGCTCATTGTCTGAGGCGCTGGTCAACACGGCAAGCAACGTCACGCGCACGGCTGAGAATATTGCGCGATTAATGGATAACCCGATTAATTAATCAACCATAACACGAAGCCAGTTGGCGCTCTCTCACTCGGTCACGCACACGAAAAAAAGCGCCTCCCATAAAGATGGAAGGCGCTTTTCTTGGCGCCATGCCGAACGCTATCGGCCATCAGCGCGTCCTACACGGCGGTTTTAACAATCACATCATTGGCGATGTTGGTGTAGGCATCCATTTGATGGAAGTTAAGATAACGATAAGTATCACTTGCCGTCGCATTGATTTGCTCAGCGTACTCTAGATATTCCTTTTGAGTCGGGATCCGGCCGAGAATCGCACCGACTGCCGACAGCTCAGCCGACGCCAGATACACATTCGCGCCCGTACCGAGACGGTTTGGGAAATTACGTGTCGAGGTCGACAACACAGTCGATTTTTCCGCCACACGCGCTTGGTTACCCATGCACAAGGAACATCCCGGCGTTTCGATCCGTACCCCAGCACGACCGTAGATACCGTAATAACCTTCAGCGGTCAGCTGATCTCTATCCATCTTCGTCGGTGGTGCCACCCACATCCGAGTCGATAAGCTGCCACCGAATTTATCCAGCAATTTACCGGCTGCTCGGAAGTGACCAATGTTGGTCATACAGCTTCCGATAAAGACTTCATCGACTCTGTCGCCTGCCACGTCCGACAAGGTACGCGCATCATCCGGATCGTTCGGCGCACACAAGATAGGCTCTTTGATCTCAGCCAGATCGATTTCAAGTACGTGGGCATACTCGGCATCTTTGTCCGCTTCCATCAAACTTGGGCTGTCTAGCCATTGCTGCATCGCTTGAATACGGCGCTCAATGGTACGGCGGTCGCCATAACCTTCGGCAATCATCCACTTCAACATCACAATGTTTGACTCAAGGTATTCGGCCACTGAGTCTTGTGACAGCTTCACGGTACAACCCGCCGCAGAGCGCTCTGCGGATGCATCTGATAGCTCAAACGCCTGTTCAACCGTGAGGTGCTCAACCCCTTCGATTTCGAGAACACGACCGGAAAATTCGTTGATTTTTCCTGATTTCTCAACCGTTAACAGACCTTGTTTGATGCCGAAATACGGAATGGCATGGACTAAGTCACGCAAGGTAACACCGGGCTGCATTTCGCCTTTAAAGCGCACCAAGACCGACTCAGGCATATCCAGCGGCATCACCCCGGTTGCGGCAGCAAAGGCCACCAGACCCGAGCCGGCAGGGAAAGAAATCCCCAGCGGGAAACGCGTATGTGAGTCGCCACCGGTACCCACAGTATCAGGCAGCAGCATACGATTGAGCCAAGAGTGAATCACCCCATCACCTGGACGCAGTGCCACGCCACCACGATTCATGATGAAATCGGGCAAGGTATGGTGTGTTTCCACGTCAACCGGCTTTGGATATGCTGACGTATGACAGAAAGACTGCATGGTCAAATCGGCGGTAAAACCAAGACACGCCAAGTCTTTAAGCTCATCACGGGTCATGGGTCCGGTGGTGTCTTGTGACCCTACCGTGGTCATCTTAGGCTCACAATAGGTATTCGGACGCACACCTTCGACGCCACAGGCTTTACCGACCATTTTTTGTGCCAGCGTAAAGCCTTTGGTGGATTCAGCCACTGGACGGGGACGGCGGAAGACGTCAGATGGCTCAAGGCCGAGACATTCACGGGCTCGATCGGTCAAGCCGCGACCGATAATCAATGGGATGCGGCCACCGGCACGTACTTCATCATACAAAATGTCGGTTTTGAGCTGGAAGGTCGACAACACGTCATCGGTGCCATGCTTGCACACTTTACCGTCAGCGGGGTACAGGTCAATCACATCGCCCATATTGAGCGAAGTCACATCAAGTTCAATCGGCAGAGCGCCCGCATCTTCCATGGTATTAAAGAAAATAGGCGCGATTTTGCCACCTAAACAAAAACCACCTGAGCGCTTGTTAGGGACGTTAGGAATATCCTGCCCCATAAACCACAACACCGAGTTAGTTGCCGACTTACGAGACGAGCCAGTACCGACCACATCACCGACATAAACCAGTGGGTGGCCTTTTTCTTCCAGCGCCTTCATTTGCTCAATGGGGCCAATGTCACCGGGTTTATCCGGCTGAATACCCTCGCGCTCGTTTTTCAGCATCGCAAGAGCATGTAAGGGAATATCTGGACGTGACCAAGCATCTGGCGCGGGAGACAAGTCATCGGTGTTGGTTTCACCCGATACTTTGAACACTGTCAGTGTCACTTTTTCAGGAATCTGCGGTTTTTCCAGGTACCAATCTGCGTTGGCCCAAGATTCCATCACTTGTTTAGCGTAAGCATTCCCTGCTTTCATTTTGTCTTCCACGTCATAGAAAGCATCAAACATGAGCAGGGTATGTGACAGGGCTTTGGCTGCAATTGGCGCCAGTTTTTCATCCTCTAACAACGCGATCAGAGGCTGGATGTTATAACCGCCTTGCATGGTACCGAGTAGCTCTGTGGCGCGCTCAGGGCTGATTAACGGCGATTGCGCCTCACCATTTGCCAACGCAGCTAAAAAGCCTGCTTTTACATAGGCGGCTTCATCCACGCCGGGTGGAATTCGGTTTTCCAGCAAATAAACAAGGGTTTCTTCTTCGCCAGCGGGCGGGTTTTTCAACAGTTCTATCAGACTGGCGGTTTGCTCAGCGTTCAGCGGTTTAGGCACAATACCCTGAGCGGCACGTTCTTCGACGTGTTTACGGTAGGCTTCAAGCACGACTATTTCCTCTTTTCTCGGTCAGATCGTATGATCCAACATCCTTGGAAAGTGTTAGTACTCGTATCACGCTTATCCGGCGAAGTTTATTAAAATTTTCCAGCAAGACGAGGGTTCGAGCACGTAACCGCTGCGTGAGGATAGCATTTTTAACTTAAAATTAAAATCTACCCGTTTTATGAAACATACGACCAAGGTCTTAGTGACGCAGCCCTCTATTCCCTCGTTCTCACGATCCAATTAACCGTGATTGTCGCGTTCTGTTTGATTCTATACGGTTTTTTATCACGATACAGTTAGCCAAAAAAGATAACGCGATATCGATCAGGCGATGCGCCCTCCATCCCTTTTTATCGGTTTGTGTTGAAAGCGCGAGCTAAGTGTCATTTTCATCAATAATTATGGGCAAGGGCTTCAATTTTATCATTTCATCGCCGATACATTAGGAACGGTAAATGTAATTCTGCTAACTTAGACGTTGGTGCCATACACATCGTCACTTTTTTGTCACGCTAACTTGTCAACTTATCGATGATTACAAAATAGCGCGTGATAGACCACATAGAGAGAAAGGCATGAAGCTAAAACAACTCACGATTAAGCAAAAGCTCGTGTTGGCATTTGTCTCAGCCGTGATCGCATCGACAGCGATCGTCAGCTATATGAGCTTAAGCCAAGCGCGCGATATTATGGAAAAGCGCCTGTTAGAGAATGAGCTTCCGACCACCCTCACTCAGTTTAGAGATACCATTGATAGTGAAGTTAACCAGCTGCAATCTGCTGCGCGTCAGCTCGCGTCAAATCCGGTGACACTCGATATTCTCAACCAAGGGATCACCCCGAGCGAAGAAGCCCGCGTGGTCAAGCAGCTTAACGTGTTACGTGACCAATACGATCTCAATGATGCCTCTATCGCTAACCGAGAGACCGGCCAGTATTGGAACCAAGATGGTTTTTTACGCGTCCTAACGCGTGAAAAAGACAGTTGGTTTTATAACTTTCTCGACAGTGGCAATGCCACCATGGCACAGGTGTTCCAAGAGGATAATGGCGAGCTCAAGCTGTTCGTCAACTTTCAACAGCTTAACGGCAAAGGCTTGGCTGGGTTTTCGCGTTCACTCGAAGACATGACCCGCTTTTTGAATCAATTCAAAATCGAACAGTCGGGTTTTGTTTTCTTAGTCAATGCCGATGGCATAGTCCAATTGCACCGTGACACCGATCTCATGGGCGAAAAAACATTGAGTGATGTGTATGGAGCACAGGCACGGAGCTTGCTCCAAAAAGGTGACTTTAACCTCCTCGATACACACATTAATGGCAAGGAAGTCCTGCTCGCCTCAAGTTATGTTCCCTCCATGGACTGGTATGTCATCGCAGATGTTCCAGCAGAAGAAGTCTTTGCACCACTCAATCAAACCCGCAATCAGATCCTAATGGTGTCTGTGGTCGTTGGGTTAGTGTTTATTGTGGTGGCCGTTTGGCTTGCGACGACCATTACCAAACCGATTCAATACGTGGCGAATGTGTTCCGTGAGATCGGCGAAGGTGAAGGCGATTTACGCCAACGTGTCGACATCGATAGCCAAGACGAAATTGGCCAACTCGCCTCTGGTTTCAATAGTTTTGTGGAGAAAATCCATCGTCTAGTCTCAGACGTTGCCAGTACCGGTGGTGAGCTTCGTCATGCTGCAGAGCAAGTCTCGTCACAAGCTAGCGCCACGCAATCTCAGAGTGAGTATCAGCGTGATCGCACCGTACAAGTGGTGACGGCGATTAATGAAATGGGCGCGACGGTGAATGAAATTGCCGGCAATGCCGCTAATGCCGCCAGTGCCGCTAACCAAGCGTCCGATGATGCAGCCAATGGCCAAGGTGTGGTCACCCAAGCGCGAGACACCATCGCCAGCCTTGCCGACGATATGGAGAATATGTCGAAAGTGATCAGTGCGCTGGCTGAAAACACCGACGCAATTGGCGGCATTTTGGATGTAATTCGTGGTATTTCAGAGCAAACCAACCTGCTCGCCTTGAACGCCGCCATTGAAGCGGCACGTGCGGGCGAACAAGGGCGAGGCTTTGCGGTCGTTGCCGACGAGGTGCGTAACCTGGCTAGCCGTACCTCCGATTCAACCGATGAAATCCAGACTATGATCAACCGCCTGCAGCAAGAGGCCCATAATGCTGTCAACGCAATGGAGCAAAGCCGTACCATGACAGCCGAAGGGGTCAACGCATCGGATGAGGCGTCGCTGTCACTGAACGCGATTAATGAGCAGATTATCCAAATCTCAGACATGAATACACAAGTAGCGACCGCGACAGAAGAGCAATCAACGGTGGTCAATGACATCAATCAGAATATTGAAGAGATTAATCACAGCTCGCAACAGACCGCGGATACCGCCAATACCATGGCTGAAGCCAGCGAGTCACTGCGTGATCTGTCTAAACGTCTCGATACCTTGGTGGGCAGCTTTAAGCTTTAAGCGTTAACGCTTGACCATCATACTGACTAAGCGGGCCGAGGCCCGCTTTTTTCTTCTCAATCGATATATCACCGATATAAAAAAGCCCCGCAATGCAGGGCTTAAGAAGAAACATATAAACGCGCAGTTTATTTCTTTTTCTTCGCTTTTGGATTCGGCATATCCGTGATTGAGCCTTCAAACACTTCAGCGGCCAAGCCAACAGACTCATGGAGTGTTGGGTGAGCGTGAACAGTCAACGCGATGTCTTCGGCATCACAGCCCATTTCAATCGCAAGACCGATTTCGCCCAACAGCTCACCACCGTTGGTACCGACAACGGCACCCCCGATGACACGGTGCGTATCTTTATCGAAGATAAGCTTGGTCATACCGTCAGCGCAGTCAGACGCAATCGCACGACCAGAAGCCGCCCATGGGAAGGTAGAGGCTTCGTAGTTGATGCCCTCTTCCTTACATTCTTTCTCGGTTTTACCGACCCATGCTACTTCTGGCTCAGTATAAGCAATCGATGGGATCACTTTCGGATCAAAGTAATGTTTCTTACCAGAAATGACTTCCGCAGCCACATGGCCTTCATGCACACCTTTATGCGCAAGCATTGGCTGACCAACAATATCGCCGATCGCATAGATGTGTGGCACGTTAGTGCGCATTTGCTTATCAACATTGATGAAGCCGCGATCGTCAACTTCAACCCCGGCTTGGCCGGCGTCAAGCAGTTTGCCATTCGGGCTACGGCCAATCGCAACCAATACAGCATCATAACGTACTGGCTCTGCTGGCGCTTTTTTGCCTTCCATCGTCACGTAAATACCATCTTCTTTGGCTTCTACTGCGGTGACTTTGGTTTCCAGCATCAGGTTCATTTTCTTGCTGATACGCTTGGTAAAGACTTTAATCACGTCTTTATCGGCCGCCGGGATCACCTGATCACACATTTCGACCACATCGACCTGTGAGCCCAATGCGTGATAGACAGTACCCATTTCTAGACCAATGATACCACCGCCCATCAGCAGCATTTTCTCTGGTACGTCTTTGAGCTCGAGCGCGTCAGTAGAGTCCCAGATACGTGGATCATCATGCGGGATAAATGGCAGCTCGATAGGACGAGAGCCGGCCGCGATGATCGCGTTGTCAAAATTAATGGTGGTGCTTTCTTCACCCTCGACCAACAGGGTGTTGGCGCCAGTGAAACGGCCGGTACCGTTAACCACGGTCACTTTACGCTGCTTGGCCATGCCACCTAAGCCACCGGTCAACTGACCGATCACCTTGTCTTTCCAAGAGCGAATTTTATCGATATCGGTTTGTGGCTCGCCGAAAACCACGCCATGATCGGCCATCGCTTTGGCTTCTTCGATCACTTTGGCAACGTGTAGTAGGGCTTTAGAAGGAATACAGCCAACGTTTAGACACACACCCCCTAGGGTGTTGTAACGTTCAACCAGCACTGTTTCCAAACCTAGGTCGGCACAGCGGAAAGCGGCGGAGTATCCAGCAGGACCAGCGCCAAGAACGACGACTTGCGCTTTGATTTCTTTACTCATTCTGACCTCGTTGTAGTCTTATTCCCTGACAGGCTAAGAGCGGTAGTTTTTATTGTTGTGGGTGTTTGGTGCCACAGTTTACAGCCATGTTAATGGGCTGAAAAATAAAAACCCATAGCCTGTGAGCTGCACAACAATTCCCAACCGACCCTTCACGGACCGGTTGGGTTGTCGATGTTGCGATTACAGTACCAAACGGCGGATATCGGACATTAGACCGTTGAGGTAGCTGATAAAGCGCGCACCCTCAGCACCGTCAATCACACGGTGGTCATAAGACAGAGACAGTGGCAGCATCAGGCGAGGTTCAAAGTCCTTACCGTTCCATACTGGCTTCATTTCTGACTTAGAGACACCCAAGATTGAGACTTCTGGTGCATTAACGATTGGCGTAAACGCGGTACCGCCCAAACCACCGAGGCTTGAGATGGTAAAGCAACCGCCCTGCATATCAGAAGCAGTGAGCTTGCCCGCACGCGCTTTCTTCGAGACTGCCATCAGCTCTTCAGATAACTCGTAGATGCCTTTTTTGTTCACGTCCTTAAAGACAGGCACAACCAGACCATTTGGCGTATCAACCGCAATGCCGATGTTGACATATTTTTTCATGATCAGGCTTTCACCGTCTTCCGACAGTGATGCGTTGAATGAAGGGAAAGCTTCCAGCGCTTTAGCAGCGGCTTTCATGATGAACACCAATGGGGTGATCTTCATGCCAGACTCTTTCTTCTTCTCAATCGCGTTTTGCTCTTTACGGAACGCTTCCACTTCAGTGATATCAGCGTTATCCCACTGCGTCACGTGCGGGATCATCACCCAGTTACGTGCCAGGTTCGCACCCGAGATCTTCTTAATGCGTGACAGTGGTTTGACTTCAGTTTCACCGAATTTGCTGAAGTCCACTTTAGGCCAAGGGAGCAAGCCAAGTGCACTGCCGTCGCCTGAGCCAGATGCTGCACCCGATTCAAGGCGTTTTAGCGCGTCTTTGACAAAGCTCTGAACGTCTTCTTTCAGTACACGTCCTTTACGACCGCTACCTTTTACCTTCGCAAGGTTCACGCCAAATTCGCGGGCAAGACGACGAACAACAGGCGACGCATGCGCGTATTCTTTGTTCTCTACAAACTCGTCTTTGCCGGCGTCAGCTTTAGCCGCTGGGGCGTCGGCCTTAGCCGCAGGTGCGGGTGCCGCCTTTTCAGCAGCAGGTGCCGCTGCAGGTGCAGGCGCTGCTGGTGCGCTACCAGCAACCTCGAACACCATGATGTGCGAGCCGGTGGACACTTTATCGCCCGCCGCAATTTTGATCTCTTTGACCGTACCCGCAAACGGTGCCGGTACTTCCATTGACGCTTTGTCGCCTTCAACGGTGATCAGTGACTGCTCTTCTTCAATGGTATCGCCAACGGCAACCATAATGTCAGTCACTTCAACTTCATCGCCACCGATATCAGGGACGTGAACGTCTTTGGCTTGTGCTGCTGCCGGCGCCGCTGGTGCCTCGGCTGCTGCTGGGGCGTCTGCAGCTGGAGCACTGCCACCCACTTCGAACATCATGATCAGTGAGCCAGTTGACACCTTGTCACCCGCCGCGATCTTGATTTCTTTAACGGTACCCGCAAACGGTGCAGGCACTTCCATTGAGGCTTTATCGCCTTCAACAGTGATCAGTGACTGCTCTTCTTCAATGGTATCGCCAACCGCAACCATGATCTCAGTGACTTCAACTTCGTCACCACCGATATCAGGGACGTGCACTTCTTTGGTTTCTGATGCGGCCGCTGGTGCTGTAGCAGGGGCGGCTGGCGCCGCCTCTTGAGCTGGGGCGCTTTGCGCTGGCGCATCGGCTTCGAAGATCATAATCAAAGAGCCAGTGGTGACTTTATCACCCTCGGCAATTTTGATTTCCTTGACCACACCCGCTTGTGACGCAGGGACTTCCATGGATGCTTTATCACCTTCAACGGTGATTAACGACTGTTCTTCTTCTACCTTGTCGCCAACGCTAACAAGGATCTCAGTCACTTCTACTTCATCCGCACCGATGTCAGGTACATTAATCTCGATTGACATTGTTTCAGCCTCTTACGCGAACAGCGGGTTTACTTTGTTGGTATCGATGTCGAATTTCTTAATCGCTTCTGACACGACTTTCTTATCAACATCACCACGCTTAGCCAGCTCGTTCAGTGCCGCAACCACCACATAGCCTGCGTTCACTTCAAAGTGACGACGTAGGTTTTCGCGGCTGTCAGAACGACCAAAGCCGTCTGTACCCAGCACTTTATAAGACTCAGCTGGGATAAACGCACGAACTTGGTCAGCGTAGTTTTTCATGTAATCAGTCGCAGCAATCGCAGGCTCAGATCCCATGACTGTTTGGATATAAGGCACTTTGCTTTCTGCATCTGGGTTCAGCATGTTGAAACGATCCACATCCTGACCGTCACGTGCCAGTTCGTTGAACGAGGTCACGCTGTAAACGTCAGACGCCACGCCGAATTCATCGCTGAGCAGTTTCGCTGCCTTGCGCACTTCGGTCATGATAGTGCCCGAGCCCATTAACTGAACTTTGGCTTTGTCGCCCGTGTAGGTTTCTAGTTTATAGATACCTTTACGGATACCGTCTTCCGCGCCCTCAGGCATGGCTGGCTGATGATAGTTTTCGTTCATCAGCGTCAGGTAGTAGTAGATGTTTTCTTGGTCAGGACCGTACATACGACGGATACCGTCTTGCATGATCACCGCCACTTCGTACGCGAAGGTTGGGTCGTAAGACACACAGTTAGGTACAGTGCTTGCCAGAATATGGCTGTGACCGTCTTCGTGTTGCAGACCTTCACCGTTCAGGGTGGTACGACCTGCGGTGGCACCCAATAGGAAACCACGTGCTTGTTGGTCACCCGCCATCCACGCCATGTCGCCAACACGTTGGAAGCCGAACATGGAGTAGTAGATGTAGAATGGAATCATTGGCAGATCATTGGTGCTGTAAGAGGTCGCCGCCGCTACCCACGATGACATCGCGCCTAGCTCGTTGATCCCTTCTTGCAGTACTTGGCCGCCTTGGTCTTCTTTGTAGTAAGACACCACGCCACGATCTTCTGGGGTATAGGTTTGTCCTTGCGGGTTATAGATACCCACCTGACGGAACAGACCTTCCATACCAAAAGTACGGGCTTCGTCAGCAATGATTGGCACTATGTTCTTGCCAATGCTCTTGTCTTTCAGCAATACGTTCAATGAGCGTACAAACGCCATGGTGGTAGAGATATCACGCTTCTGCTCAGACAGCAGAGCAGAGAAATCATCCAGTTTTGGCAGCGTCAGTTCTTCAGTGAACTTAGGTAAGCGCTGCGGAGTGTAACCGTGCAGGGCTTTACGGCGCGCGTGCAGGTATTCGTGTTCCGCAGATCCTTCTTCCAGTTTTAGGTAAGTCAGGTTTTGCACATCATCGTCAGACAACAAGTCTTGTAGGCCAAGACGATCACGCATAGCGTGAACATGGGTCATGTCCATTTTCTTCACTTGGTGCGCGATGTTTTTACCTTCAGCCGCTTCACCCATGCCGTAACCTTTAACGGTTTTCGCCAGGATCACGGTTGGACGGTCGTTGCACTCTTGTGCCGCTTTGAACGCAGCAAACAGTTTTGATGGCTCATGACCACCGCGCTTGAGCGCAAAGATTTCTTCGTCGGTCATATCGGCAACCAGGGCTGCAGTTTCAGGATATTTACCGAAGAAGTGTTCACGCACGTAGGCGCCGTCTTTTGATTTGAAGGTTTGGTAATCGCCGTCGATGGTTTCGTTCATCAACTGCAGCAGTTTACCGGAGGTGTCTTTGGCCAGCAGTTTATCCCAGCCAGAGCCCCAAACCACTTTGATCACGTTCCAGCCAGCGCCTTTAAATAGGCCTTCGAGCTCTTGAACGATTTTACCGTTACCCATTACAGGACCATCAAGGCGCTGCAGGTTACAGTTGATCAAAAAGCACAGGTTATCCAGTTTTTCACGGGCGGCAAACGATAGCGCACCACGTGATTCTGGCTCATCCATCTCACCGTCGCCTAAGAACGCGTAAACACGCTGCTCTGAGGTGTCTTTCAAGCCACGACCGTTCAGATACTTAAGGAAACGCGCTTGGTAGATAGACGCAATAGGACCCAGACCCATAGATACGGTTGGGAACTGCCAGAACTCAGGCATCAGTTTCGGGTGCGGGTAAGAGGAAATACCGTTACCGTCAACTTCTTGGCGGAAGTTGTCGAGCTGCTCAGCAGTGAGACGACCTTCCACAAACGCACGCGCGTAGATGCCTGGAGAGATATGACCTTGATAATAAACCAGATCGCCACCATCTTTCTCGTTTGGCGCACGGAAGAAGTGGTTAAAGCAAGTTTCATAGAACGCAGCCGATGACTGGAATGAAGCCATGTGGCCACCCAGCTCTAAATCTTTCTTGGACGCGCGCAACACGATCATGATTGCGTTCCAACGAATGATAGAACGGATACGACGCTCCAAGTTCACATCACCTGGATAAGCAGGTTCTTGATCTGCAGGGATGGTATTTACATAGTTGGTGGTCACGCCAGTTGGCATGTCAACACCGTCTAAACGTGCTTGCCCTAAGACTTGCTCCAGAAGGAACTGGGCACGTTCTACACCTTCTTCACGAACGACTGACTCAAGAGCTTGCAACCACTCTTGGGTCTCAAGTGCGTCCACGTCATTTTTCATGACTTCAGACATGGCGATCTATCCTTTCGTTGATTGACTCGTACAAAACAAACGTTGTCGCAGCTGCAGTGGCCCCTCGCCTTTATTTTGGCGGCGAATAGGGATTACTCCAGCTCGTCCTTGCGTTGTTGAATTCGACGTAGAGACCGTTCTCGACGGCTTTCTTCTCGGCCAAGATCCAACAGAGTTTCCTCAATGTAAGCTAAGTGTGCATGCGACGCCTGTCTCGCTTTTTCTGGCTCGCCAGCGGTGATTGCATCCACGATCTCAGCTCGGTGTCGGCTGACATTTTCCACCGTCTCTTGACGGCGATAAAGTAGCTCAAAGTTTTGATAAATATTCTGTTCCAGTAACGGTGCGAGGCTACGCATGATATGCAGTAGCACCACATTGTGCGCCGCTTCCGTTACGGCAACGAGATATTGCATGACGGCGGAAGCTTCTGCCTTTAAGTCCCCATCTTTCTGCGCTTGTCGAATCGCATCATGGCAATCTTCAATCCGAGAAAAATCCTCTTCCGTGCCCCGTAAAGCGGCGAAATAAGAAGAAATACCTTCGAGCGCATGCCGTGATTCCAACAAATCAAGCTGGGTTTCCGGATGGTCCGCCAATAACTCTAGCAGGGGTTCAGAAAATCGCTGCCACAGTCGTTGACTGACAAAGGTGCCGCCACCTTGTTTGCGAGTGAGCAGCTTTTTTACTTCAAGTCGCTGAATCGCCTCACGGACTGATGGACGAGACACATCAAACTGGACCGCTAACTCTCGCTCAGGCGGTAGCTTCTGGCCTGGAGACAAGGTTCCTTCCAGAATTAAACCTTCGAGCTCTTTCTCGATAACATCTGAGAGTTTGGGTTGACGAATTCGCTGATATGCCATTGTATTTATTGACCATCTGCCCCCCAAAGCTTGGCGCTTAGCTGCAGAAACTGACTGATTGTAAATTGGTAAGACCAATTACTTTATTATTCTCTAAAGTTACCAGACAGCGGATATTCTGTCCACCTGAACTTTGATTGACATCATGGAAACCCCTGTATTCGTCACCTGACAGTTGTTTTTTCACGGCGCTCTAAAATTGGTCAGACCAAAAAGAATGACGGCTTTGTCAGGCAGTATAGAGCAGTAGGTGTAATCTTTCCCAGTCAAACACATGGCCAGGATCGGTCTTCCGTCCGGGCGCAATATGTTGATGTCCTGTGATCCGATCACGAGTGATGGCTGGATAGTACTGCATCAGCGTCTGCGTGATCGCCGCTAACGATTGATACTGCTGGTCGGTGTATGGAAGTGTGTCCGTGCCCTCAAGCTCAATACCGATAGAAAAATCGTTACATTGCTGCCGACCGTCAAAACACGAGATGCCAGCATGCCATGCGCGTTCGTTGAATGGTACAAACTGGATCACACTTCCATCTCGTCGGATCAGTAGGTGAGCGGACACGCGAAGATCACGGATCTGGGCAAAATAAGGGTGCGCGTCAGCGTCGAGGTTGCCCTGAAAAAATTGCTCAATATAGGGACCGTCGAACTGGCCGGGGGGCAGGCTGATATTGTGAACCACCAGCAAGGAAATATCCTCGCTATCCGGGCGTGAGTTATAATGGGGAGAAGGACAGGCGCGCGCGCCCGCTAGCCAATGATCGTCGATGCGGGAAAAAGACATGCAAGCTACTCGTGTCGCAAAATTCGTTACTGTATCCGCTCGGCAGGCAGATTGGAATATAAGCAGTGCCGCTCGTTAGCATGTGTTTTCGCGTAATACATGGCCGCATCGGCTTGATTCATCATTTGTTGCAACTCCAATCCGTCGGTAGGAAAGCAACTGACGCCAATACTACTCACCAGTGATAACTCTGCTTTCTCGGTTAATATAGGTGCATGGACATCATCTTGAATACGGCGAATAACTTCATTCAATGCATCTTTATCTGTCAAAAGATCCAACCACACGATAAATTCGTCACCGCCTAAACGCCCGACTAAATCAGAACGACGGACGGCGTGCTTTAGACGTTGGCTCACAACTCTGAGCAACTCATCCCCGACCCCGTGGCCGTAGGTGTCATTGACTTGTTTAAAGTTATTCAAGTCGATAAACAGTAACGCAGCATTCGTTTGTGCTCGGTTGGCCCGCATCAAAGCCACATCGACATGCGATTCAAACGCACGTCGGTTAAATAAACCTGTTAATTCATCATGCTCCGCTAAAAATTTGAGCTGGTGTTGTTGCTCGCGAAGCTGTTGTGTTTGCCGTGCGACTTCTTCACTCAGTTGGTTTTTATCCACCATGGTATGGCTAAGCGCATGCTTCATTTCATTGACATGATCCGCCAGTTCGGTCAGTTCATCTTTATCGGTCATGATTAATTCAGTGGTTAGATCACCTTTTTTAATCTGAGTAACCGTGCTGTGTAATGTTTTTAAGCGTTGTCTTAAACGTCGTCGTAAACGGGTCGCAAAAATCGTTACTAATAAGGCCAACAGCACCAAAATACCACCATGGACAACAAGCAACATTTTCTGCTGTTTAGATGCATCATGCATCGCTTGCTGACGCACAGAAAATGCCGCCTCGCTCATGGCTTGTAGTAAAATATTAAATCGTGAAAAAAGCATCAGCCGCCCTTCATCAACGCTCTGCTCCCGACCAAATTGGCCTGTTGTGGTATCCAGCAAACGGTCAATACTGTCCGCCGCTTGCGTCATAGACTGCACTGACTGGGGAGGAATCGCATGCTGGTCACTGGATAGCTGAGCCCGCAACGCATTGGTTGATTGATATACATCTTGGCGGGTTTGCGCACTGGGGTATTGACGATATAGCCACAAACGACCGCGTAAACTGTCGATTTGAGAATGCACCGCAACAATTCTATCTAAGCGTACTTGCGTCTGACTTTGTTTCTGAAAAAGCTCTACCGTGATCAATAGTGTTACCAGCGTCAATGCCGCACATGCGTAAACAACGATGTTTAACTGCTGACCGATTTTCATTCTAATAGACTCACTTTTTGAGTTGCTTCAACCAAGGGGCCAGGGTTAAGTAAATGACGATACGATGGTGTTGGTCCCGTAACCAATCCCGCGCGTTGCGCCCACCGAGCTTGGTTTTTTAAACGCAACAGTAAAGAGTCGTTTAACGACAGGCGAAATAAATAGTCCTGCCAAAGCCAGCCGAGCTTGTCGTCGGACATGTCAAGATACGCAGCGACCTGGGCTTTCGCTTGCTCAGGCCGTTGATGAATAACATCTACCGCTTCATCCAAGGCTCGAATGACGCGACGCATATCTTGGTGCTGCTTTTTCGCAACTAAACGATCACTTACCAATAAAAAAGATAAGCTATGTAAACCTTTACTATCGAGTGCTTGTACTGACTCATGGGCTCGTTTTACTAGTTGATAGCCGTAAGGTTCCCAAATAGCAATCGCATCAACTTCATTGTCGAGCAGTGCCGACGGCAACGCCTCAGGCGAGTAATAAACCTTCTCTATTGTCTCAGTTGGCATATCATACAGCTGGAGCAATGAGTCGAAGAAGTACTCACTCGCGCTTGACGCGACCACTCCAACACGTGCGCTCCGAAGCGCATCAGGGAGCGAGTGACCAATTGCACGATGGATAGACCACAGTTTCACATCATTGTCTGACTCAACAAAGCTAGTCAGAATGTTAAAATCCTCTCTTTCAAAGCTATTAAACATCGCCACTGTTTCTGACGTAGTAGCTAAGTCCGCCTCTCCCGCAACCAGTGCTTGAAAACTTTTCACTCCGCCATGAACCGGTTTTAGCGTCATGTCGATGCCATGTTTTTTAAATAAACCTTGTTCTTTGGCAACGATGATAGGCGCTGACAACGGCGTTAATGAAACCGCAATCGTCAATGGTGACAATGAGGTAGACGCGGGTAAACGTAGGTGCTGCCAGACACTAAAGCCTGCCAGTGCAGCGAATATCATCGTCATCAGTGCCAATCCGCGTTTCATGACGCTACCTCTTTACTAGAACTGATCAAAGTGTAGACAAATGAGCAGGCAATGCATGGGTAATTTTCTAGTCAGGGTGTCGATAATAAAATGGACGCCTACGCGGAAACCGGAGAGAAAAGCTGCATTTCCCCCCAACCAGCGTTATCATTTCGCCACGTTTTTTCATCACCGCGGTAAGCCATAATGACATCGACTCCTTTTCATGCTGTTCATGACAGCAAAAGCCGTCTTGCCTATCTCACCTCTCATCTAAAAACGGATGTGCCCCGTGCCGTCAGCGACGCATTGCGTGAAGATTTAGGGGGCGATCTTGACGCGCGTAAAGATATTACCGCCAGTCTGATTCCGGCCGATTCGGTGTCGACCGCAGTACTGATTACGCGTGAAGATGGCGTATTTTGTGGCCAAGATTATGCTAACGAAGTATTCAAACAACTGGGTGGCGAGGTCTCCTTAACCTGGCACGTGACCGATGGCGATGCGATCACTGCCAATCAAGCCTTGTGCACCTTAAAAGGACCGTCACGCGTGTTATTAACGGGTGAGCGCAATGCGATGAACTTTATCCAGACCTTGTCAGGCTGCGCCAGTAAAACGGCAACCTATGCGGCACAGTTACAAGGGACGGAGACCAAGCTATTGGATACCCGCAAAACCGTGCCAGGCCTGCGTAGTGCACTCAAATATGCAGTCGCTTGTGGTGGCGGACACAATCACCGTATTGGTGTGTTCGATGCGTATCTCATTAAAGAAAACCACATTCTTGCCTGCGGTGGGATTGCCAATGCGGTGCAAGAGGCTCGTCGTCTGAATCCAGATAAACCGGTGGAAGTAGAGACAGAAAATCTGGATGAGCTAAAACAAGCCATTGAGGCCGGCGCCGACATTGTGATGTTAGATAATTTTAGCGTGCCGATGATGCGCGAAGCGGTTGCACTCAACCAAGGCCGTGTGGCGCTTGAAGTCTCGGGCAATGTCACCTTGGATACTCTGTCTGAATACGCGTCCACAGGCGTAGATTATATTTCCGTGGGCGCGCTTACCAAGCACGTGACCGCGCTCGATTTATCCATGCGTTTTCAATAACACGTACTTTCAATAACACGTACGCTCACCCAGAGTCGACCAGGCCGCCCACGATGGGCGGCCTTTTTATCGCGCTTTCGTGACAAAAAATTTGTGGTGAGTCGAACACTACAACAGAAAAAACAAAATCTTACATCCAGCTTTTACCCTTCACTCTCAAACTCATGTTGCCCCTCTTTTTTGTGCCACGCTCACAAGCGTAAAGTCGCTGCACTCGCGGCCACCGCGTTGGCGGCCGACCATCATTGAGAGGAGAGACATAAGATGCAAAAGCAACAAGGGTTTAGTTTGATTGAGTTACTGATCGTCGTCGGCATTATCGCAGCACTGTCTGCCATCGCCATTCCGCAATACCAAAAGTATCAAGATAAAGCCAAAGTTACTGCCGCAATTGCCACGCTGACTAATATGCGCTCCGTGGTAGAAGCAGAAATTATGGAAGAGGGCGTGTTCCCAGAAAATAATAAAAAAGAAGACCTTGGTATTCCTGATACAGTAACACTCAACCCTACTAAAGATTCTGTTAAAGGAAACATGACACTAGCCGTAGAGGGGTTACCGGGAGGTGGGGATGTAAAACTCTCACGCTCAGCTAAAGGCGAGTGGGAATGCACGCAACCGTCAACAAATATTGAAGTCGATGGTTGCAGCAGTAAGTCGGGTACCAAAAAGCCAACACCTTAAGCGAATATAAAAACAGGGACTCACGATGATCCCAACTGCTCAGTTGTATCAAGCCGGTTTATTGACCGATGCCCAGCGCCATGCGTTGGGCATTGGCGATGGCACACCGCTTAGCGTCTCCCGTTTACTCGATGCTGGGGTTGACCCCACCGCGCTCGCCCACACCCTCGCCACGCTGCACCATCTTCCGTTCGCAGAGAGCCATCAGTATCCGTTTAAAGCTACCTGCTATGCCCTCGACCGGCGCGATTTGATTCAGCGCCATCAAGTGCTGCCGCTTGCTCAGCAAGGCCAAGAGCTACTGCTTGGCGTCAGTGACCCAGATAACACAGAGGCGGTGGCTGATTTTCGCTTTTCAACCGGACTCAATGTTCGTTTGGTGGTGTTAAGCCAGCCGGATTTAGACGCAGCGCTGCGCCATTTATACGGCGCAGATATTGAGGGCACCGGCGATGGCATCACCATCAGTGATCAGGATTTAGCGGCCCTGACCGTCACCGATAGTCCGCAAGAAGATAGCGCGGAACTGCAAAGCGATCAGGCACCCATTAGCCGCTATATCCAGCAAATATTAGTTGATGCGGTACGAAAAAAAGCGTCCGACGTGCATTTTGAACCGTTTGAGGATCACTTCCAAATACGGTTTCGCCAAGACGGTTTACTGCAAACCTATGCCCATCCGCCCGCGGGCGTCTCGCGGCGGTTATCCACGCGACTCAAGATCTTAGCCCAACTCAATATTGCCGAACGACGCTTACCGCAAGATGGGCGAATCAAATTGACCCTTACTGCCGAGCATACGGTCGATATGCGGGTATCGACCTTACCGACGGTCTGGGGCGAGAAAGTGGTGGTTCGCTTATTGAATAATGGTCAGCAGCAACTGACGCTGCATGATTTAGGCTTAACCGAGTGGCAGCGCCAGCACTATCAAGCAGCGCTCGATCAACCACAAGGAATGATTTTATTCACCGGGCCAACCGGGAGCGGTAAAACTGTCTCATTATACAGCGGTTTGCACTATCTCAATCAGCCGCAGCGAAACATTGCCACCGTTGAAGATCCGGTCGAGATCCAGCTTAATGGGATCAACCAAGTTAATGTCAATACGCGGATCGGACTCGATTTTGCGACCGCCCTCCGCGCCTTTTTACGCCAAGATCCCGACGTAGTCATGGTGGGAGAAGTACGCGATACCGACACCGCAGAGATCAGTATTAAAGCCGCACAAACTGGCCATTTGGTGCTCTCAACCTTACATACCAACTCTGCCGCAGAGAGCATCACGCGTTTAGCACATATGGGGATCGCGCCATACAACCTCGCCAGCTCATTGACCTTGGTGGTGGCGCAAAGGCTGGTGCGCCGGCTCTGTCCCGTCTGTAAGCAGCCTCACCCGCGTGATGACCCAAGCTTGACCCAGCTGATGCGCCTTTATCCGCGCTGCGACCCCACTCAAATCTATCAAGCCAATCCTCGCGGCTGTTACCGCTGTGACCAAGGTTATCAAGGTCGAACTGGCATTTATGAGGTGCTGCCTATCGACGACACCATTACTGACGCGATTTATCGCCATGCCAGTGCTAGCGAGCTCACCCAACTCGCTTGCCAACAAGGCATGTGGCGGCTGGCAGAGTCCGGCATTGCCAAACTCAATCAAGGGATCACCAGTGTGCAAGAACTCAGTCGCGTGATCCAACTGGCATAAGGAATGATCATGGCCAAGCAAACGTTATTCGTCTTTCATTGGCGTCAAGCCGTGCCGTTTGGGCGACACCAGAAAGGCCAAGTATTTGCGTATTCTGAGCACGATGCCCGCCAGCAACTCGCCGGCCAAGCTATCTTGCCAACACGCTTAATACGTCGACGCCTTTCTAGCTGGCAACAACGCCAGCACAAAGCCAAAGCGGCCGATATTACCCAGTTTTCACGCGAACTCACTACCTTGTTAGAGTCTGGCATCCCGATTGTTCAGGCACTCAACCTGATAGAAGAGAATCAAGTCAAAGCAGAAATGCGCTTAGTGGTTCGCTACCTTCGTCAACAACTAGAAGCTGGCACCAGCTTAAGCACGGCCTTGGCGCAAGCCAGCCCCCTATTTGATCGCTTTTACTGTGATCTGGTCGCCACCGGCGAACAAACCGGTCAACTTCCTTTGGTATTTGCTCGCCTTGCGCTATATCGGGAAAAACAAGCCTTGCTGCGCAGTAAGGTGATGAAAGCCATGATTTATCCCACCATCGTCGTCAGTGTTGCGCTCGGTGTTAGCACTTACTTACTTTTGTTCGTGATCCCAAAATTTAAGCAGATTTTTGACTCTTTTGGTGCGCCCCTACCTTGGCTCACACGGCAAGTGCTGGCATTGTCTGATTGGATGACCACCCATGCGCCGACCATTGCCGCTATCTTGATTGTCCTGATGTTATCGCATAAATGGCTACAACGGCATCACCCGCGCTATCGGTACCACTATCACCGCTGGCTACTTAAACTGCCTATCATCGGTGAGGTGCTGAGCAAAGCCTGTATCGCGAAGTTTTCCCGCACACTGGCCACAACCTTTAGCGCTGGGATCCCACTGATCTCCGGACTTAAATCGGCAACCAATATTCTCACCAACGACTATTATGCACACGGACTCATTCGAGTATCTGCACACACAGCTACCGGGATCCCGCTCTATCAAGCGTTACGTGAAAGTGGTCGTTTTCCCAATATGATGACGCAAATGATCATGATTGGTGAAGAGTCTGGCGCGTTAGACACCATGCTTAATCGGGTGGCAGTGATTTACGAGGAAGAGGTTGATAACACCGTCGATAATCTGGGTAAGATCATTGAGCCACTGCTGATTTTAGTACTCGGATTACTCATTGGTGGCTTAGTGGTTGCCATGTACCTTCCTATTTTTAATCTGATGTCCGTTCTCGGCTAAGCCAAGATAGAGTCTCGATACGTAACGCGCTATGATTCGCGCACAACAAGCAACAAGTAATAAGCAGGTGTCATGTTGGTGTTCTCCTCCCCGTTTTTTATCGTGATAGCCGGCCTGCTGGGTCTGGTTTTTGGCAGTTTTTTAAACGTGGTGATCGCCCGTTTGCCGACAATGATGGAACGCCAGTGGCGCCAAGAATGCCGGCTTAGCTTTCCTGACGCCAATATCGATGCGCCAGACGACACGCGCTTTGATTTAAGCTTACCCGCTTCGCATTGCCCACATTGCCACACAGCGATTGCTTGGTACGACAATATCCCGCTGATTAGCTGGCTCGCATTAAAAGGCCACTGCCGGCATTGTCAAACCCGGATCAGTAAGCGGTATCCGTTAATTGAGCTGATGAGTGCCCTCGTCTGCATACTGCCCGCTTGGCTGATCACCTCACCTGGGTGGGCCATCGCAGTGATGGGCGCAAGTCTGACATTACTTGCGCTGACGATGATCGACTGGGACACCATGCTGCTCCCCGATCAAATCACGTTGCCGCTTCTTTGGGCCGGGATCGCACTCGCACTCATCGGCGTCAGCCCAGTATCATTGGCAGACAGCGTAACAGGCGCCATGATTGGCTACCTCAGCCTTTGGAGCTTATTTTGGACATTCAAACTGATCACTGGCAAAGAAGGCATGGGCTACGGTGATTTTAAGCTTTTTGCTGCCTTGGGCGCTTGGGTGGGCTGGCAAGCGTTACCCCTGTTAATTTTAATGGCCTCCATGAGCGGGGCCGTTGTCGGCGCGCTATGGCTTCGTTCTCAGCGGCAAGGTATGCAACATGCGTTTGCCTTTGGCCCTTTCATTGCCACGGCTGGCTGGCTAAGTCTGCTTTGGGGCGATAGCCTGTTACACTGGTATCTGTCACACATTTTAGGAGTCATCTAATGGCATGGGTAGTCGGATTAACCGGCGGGATTGGTAGCGGTAAAACCACAGTAGCGGACCGGTTTGCCGCAAAAGGGATCGATATTGTCGATGCTGACGTGATTGCACGTGAGGTAGTAAAACCTGGCAGCCAAGGGCTGGATGCGATTGTGGCGCGCTTTGGTGCGTTGGCATTAAATCATGATGGTAGCCTGGCGCGGGCGTGGCTTCGTGAGCGTGTATTTAGCCAACCAGACGACAAGCAATGGCTTGACGATTTACTCCACCCGTTGATTCGTACCCGCATGATTCAAGCTTGCGCCGACGCGCAATCTCAGTATTGTTTGCTTGTCGTGCCCTTATTAGTAGAAAATAACCTGATGACATTAGCCAATCGCATCCTTGTGGTGGATGTTGACCCGGCCACCCAGATAACCCGAACCTTGGCGCGCGATCAGGTCAGCCAACAACAAGTTCAGGCAATCTTGGCCGCGCAAGCCAGTCGTCAACAACGCCTCGACGTGGCTGATGACGTGATCGACAATACCCACACGGAGGCGGAACTTGATCGACAAGTTGATGCCTTACACCACACGTATTTAACCTTGGCAACCCAGGCAAACGCCGGTGTATAGCCGGACAGGATAGCTCAACGCTTATGACCAGCCTCACTGTGTATGAACACCCACTCAATGAACAGGTGCGTATTTATTTGCGCCTGGAGTACCTGCTCGACCAACTGGACGAAGTGAGCGGCCTTTCAGCACCCTGCCACCATATTCAATTTTTCCGCAGTTTATTCGATTTATTGGAAATTTTAGAGCAGGTGCAAGTAAAAGCAGACTTAGCCAAGGATTTGGATAAACTGAAGAAAAAGCTCAACGCATGGGCAAACGTACCGCAAGTGGATCAAACCCAGCTGAATCAGCTACTCGATCAGGTGGCCGCGCACCAACGTTCGGTGCTCCAAGCCAAACGCTTTGGTCAGCCACTGCGGGAAGATCGCTTCTTAACCAGCATCAAGCAACGCTTCTCGATTCCCGGAGGCAGTTGCAGTTTTGATTTGCCCGTTTTCCATTATTGGTTGCATCAGCCGCTCGCGGCCCGGCAAAATGCGATTCAAACTTGGATGGCTACCCTATCGCCGCTGCGTGATGCACTCGCTTTTTGGCTGCAACTAACACGCGAAAGCGCACACGGTGGCACCGCAACAGTAAAACAAGGGTTTTATCAACAAGAAGCCGATGGCGCTTGTTTAATTCGGCTAAAACTGGCACCGGATCTGGGCGTGTATCCTTTGGTATCAGGCCATAAAAATCGCTTCGCCATCCGATTTATGCCATTTGACGATGATCATGAGGTCGCCGACAATATGCCTGTTCATATCAGTGTCTGTTAAGGAGAAGTACGTGAGTAATACCCCCACTGTGGTGAAATGCCCGACCTGTCAACAGCCTGTGGTTTGGGGAGAGGTGAGTCCACACCGTCCATTTTGTAGTAAACGCTGTCAACTGATCGATTTAGGCGAGTGGGCCAGTGAAGAAAAAGCCATCCCCGGTGCACCTGATATCTCGGATGATGACTTGTGGTCAGAAGAGCAGCCCGACTGAGCAGGCTGCATTCACTTCACTGAGCAGGCTGCGCTCACTTCGCGTAGCAAACTGTATTAACACAATAGCAAGCGTCCTTCGCCCCGCTCGCGTGTTAGTGCTAGTGCTAGTGCTAGTGCTAGTGCAACCGAGTCAAAATCGGGCGTGAATTTTCTCAAGTACGGCGTCATTCGCGTCTGGAAACGTATAGTTATCCAGCTCAGCGATAGGCGCCCAAACCCCCTCTTGGCCTTCACAACCAGCCGGCTCACCATCAAAACGACACACTAAGAAAAAATCTAAGCTCAAGGCTTTGTCTGGAAAATCAAAGTCTAACGAAATAAACGGACTGACCTCGGTGGCATCAATACCCACTTCTTCTTTGAGTTCACGGAGCAGAGCGCGTTTAGGCGTTTCACTGCCTTCAATTTTCCCGCCCGGAAACTCCCACTTTCCTCCTTGGTGGGCCTGATCGTGACGACGTGTAATAAACACCTGATCTTGTGCCGAATTGACAATAATGCCCGCGGCAATACTTACCCGTTTCATGCACTCTCCTAATAATAAAAAAAGGCCGCGAAAACGGCCTTTTTGCTAACACAGGGTCAGGGGCTAGATTCTACCGTGACACTGTTTAAATTTCTTCCCTGATCCGCAAGGACAAGGCTCGTTTCGGCCAACTTTTCGCCCATCACGTACCACGGTTTCGTTGCCGCTGTCGTCACGTTCAGCGCTTTCACCATCATCAAACTGGTTTTCAGCCTGCGCATGATTAACCTGTTGCTGACGCGCCGCTTTCTCAGCACGTGCTTGACGTTCAGCTTCCATGCGCTCAACGTCGTCAGGCTGCTGAACACGAACACGACTCAAAGCGGTCACGACATCGGTTTTTAATGCATCTAACATGCCTTCAAACAGCTCAAACGACTCGCGCTTATACTCTTGTTTCGGGTTTTTCTGGGCATAGCCACGCAAATGAATGCCTTGACGCAGATGATCCATCGCCGCCAAGTGCTCTTTCCAAAGGGTGTCGAGCGTTTGTAGCATGACCGCCTTTTCAAAGTTACGCAGCGTTTCCGCGCCAACGGCTTCTTCTTTACCTTTGTACACCTCAATTAAGGCAGTCAGAATACGTTCACGCAGCAACTCTTCGTAGAGCTTGTCATCTTCATCCAACCATTGTTGAATCGGCAGCTCGATATCAAAATCGGCTTTTAAGCGCTTCTCAAGCCCAGCAATATCCCACATTTCTTCTAACGACTGTGGCGGGATATATTGGTTAACAATGGTATTAACCACGTCTTCGCGGTTGTGCTCAATCATCTCACTGATGTCATTTGAGACGAGCAATGCATCACGCAATTCATAAACCACTTTACGCTGATCGTTGGCGACGTCATCGAACTCAAGCAGCTGCTTACGAATATCAAAGTTACGGCCTTCAACTTTGCGCTGCGCATTCTCAATGGCTTTGTTAACCCAGGGGTGTTCAATCGCTTCCCCTTCAGCCATCCCGAGGCGCTTCATCATATTGGACACCTTCTCTGATGCAAAAATGCGCATCAGTGAGTCGTCCATGGATAGATAAAAACGGGTTGAGCCCGGATCACCTTGACGTCCGGCACGACCACGTAATTGGTTATCAATACGACGCGATTCGTGACGTTCGGTACCAATGATGTGTAAGCCGCCGGCTTCGACCACTTGGTCGTGCAGCTGTTGCCATTTTTCTTTCGCCGCTTCCACTTGGGCATCGGTGGGGTTTTCGACATCACCGAGAACCTGTTTCCAGCTTCCGCCCAGAACAATATCCGTACCACGGCCCGCCATGTTGGTCGCAATGGTGACTGCGCCTGGATAACCGGCTTGCTCCACAATATCCGCTTCGTGCGCGTGGAACTTCGCATTCAGTACCTGGTGCTTAATGCCATCTTTGTTAAGAGCATCAGACAACAGCTCAGACTTTTCAATCGATACCGTGCCCACCAATACAGGCTGACCGGCTTTTGCACGTGCTTTGATGTCTTCAGCAATCGCGACAAACTTTTCTTTCTCGGTCATATAAACCTGATCCGCATGGTCTTTTCGCACCATCGGACGGTTGGTGGGGATCACAACGGTATCGAGTCCATAAATCGACTGGAACTCGAACGCTTCGGTATCAGCGGTCCCGGTCATGCCTGAAAGCTTATCGTAGAGACGGAAAAAGTTCTGGAAGGTAATCGAGGCCAGTGTTTGGTTCTCGTTTTGGATTTTCACCCCTTCCTTGGCTTCTACGGCTTGGTGTAAGCCTTCAGACCAGCGACGACCTGGCATAGTACGGCCAGTGTGCTCATCAACAATGATGATCTCGTCGTCTTTAATGATGTAATCAACATCACGCTCAAACAAAACATGTGCACGCAGGGCGGCATTAATGTGATGGATAAGGCTAATGTTGGCGGGCGAATAAAGGGTATCATCCTCTCCCATCAAGCCGTTTTTCTTCAGCAAGTCTTCAACAAACTCTTGACCGTTTTCGGTCATGTAAACCTGCTTCGCCTTTTCATCGACCGTGAAATGGCCATCACCTTGATAATCTTCGGTGTCTTCTTCTGCTTGCTGCTTTAAGCTCGGAATCAAGGCATTAATGCGCTGATACATTTCGGAGCTATCTTCTGCCGGCCCCGAGATAATTAATGGCGTTCGCGCTTCATCAATTAAGATGGAATCGACCTCATCGACGATAGAGAAGTAGCGATCACGCTGAACGCGGTCTTCGGCGCGAAACGCCATATTGTCACGCAAATAATCAAAACCGAATTCGTTATTGGTGCCGTACAGCACATCGCACGCATAGGCGGCTTTTTTCGCTTCCGGCGGCATATTCGGTACATTGACGCCAACCGTCATCCCTAGAAACTCAAACAAAGGACGGTTGGTTTCAGCATCACGCTCGGCCAAGTAATCATTGACGGTGATAATGTGAACCGACTTGCCGGTTAACGCGTTCAGGTAGGAAGGCAGGGTCGCCGTGAGCGTTTTACCCTCACCGGTACGCATCTCGGCAATTTTGCCGTTATGCAGCACAATCCCACCAATCATCTGCACATCAAAATGGCGCAGACCGAAGACACGCTTCGAGGCTTCTCGTACTGTTGCAAAGGCTTCTGGAATAAGATCATCCAGTTCAGCGCCTTGATCTAGGCGCTCGCGGAACTCAACGGTTTTCGCTTTTAGCGCATCGTCGTTCAACGCTTCAAATTGGGGTTCGAGTTTGTTGATTTCATCAACAACTTTTCGCAGCCGACGCAAGGTGCGGTCATTTCGGCTTCCGATAACTTTAGTCAGGACTTTCGATAACATGGCGTTGCCGGTACTCTTTTTAATGGTCTTCCCACATGGGCGGCCGCTACACTGCCACTCTGTTGGCGTGTTTCAGTTCAACGCGGGTTGGCTTAAGCTCATCGATTCAACATGAGATAACAAGGCTTATCTCTTTTAAGTGGAGCCAAATCGGACAGAATTCAAGGGCGATCACGCCGCTTCACAACAATTTCCACGTAACTGATAATGTGATAGACGGAATGGAAAAAGGCTCTCCCTTATCGCCGTACCCATGCGACACTTACCTGTGAATGATTCGCGCACTGTATATTGTACTCCCCCAGCAATCCCTAATTGATCAAATGGGTTAGCTTACATGCTGGGGTCACGCATGTATGATAAGGTAAAATAGTCTCACATCCTATGACAAATCTAGGACTCAAGGGATCAATTAGCGAAAATTAGACGCTGTGCGCCCGTTCCCACACCGAATTGATGACAAAAAAGGCAGTTATTGTGCTATGAGAGACCATCGTCCTCGCTCAACGCTACACCTGCTAGAGAGCGACTCCAACAACATTGCCCAACGGGCGGTCGAGCTTGCCAAGCTAAACAAGCTGATCTTAGCATTGTTGCCCGGTGAAACCTCAAAGGCATGTCGCGTTGCCAATTATCGTGATGGCGTATTAGTGATTGAAGTAGGTAGCGCCGCTTGGGCCATGCGACTTAACTATGAACGTCAGCACCTGCTCTCGGTGTTACGCACCAAAGGCCTCGCGAGCTTGACGACCATTGAGGTGAATATTAATCCAGCATTAGCCGCCGCGGACAGAACAGACCACGAGAAGGCCCCTTCTCGTCATCTTAGCCAAGCCTCTGGCGAGTTGCTTCGCGCGTTAGGGGAAGGCGCTTCCCCAACATTAAAAGCACGATTTGAAGCATTAGCTAACCTGGCCCATGATCAAAAAAAGCCAGAGTAAACTCTGGCTTTTTTATCTTAATCGAGTATTTGGTTACGATGCCTAGCGGTTAGGCTTCATACCGCTTTCTGTCAGCGGTCACACCATCTGGTGGCGTATACGCAAGTAGTAGCGTATACGCAAGTAGTAGCTTATGCGCAAGAATATCGCTTAGGCCAATACCATTCCCGGTTCAGCAAATGCCACAGGAGAGGTTTCAGTCTCTTCAAATGTGACCCACTCCCACGCTTCTTGATCGGCCAACACCGCGCGTAACAGCTTGTTGTTTAAGGCATGGCCTGATTTGTAGGCGCGCATTTCACCAAGAATACTGTGTCCACACATGTACAAGTCACCAATGGCATCCAGGACTTTGTGCTTAACCAGTTCATTGTCAAAACGTAGGCCGTCTTCGTTCAAAATGCGATAATCATCCAGAACAATCGCGCAGTCAAAGCTGCCACCCAAACACAAGTTTTGTGACTGCAAGTATTCGATATCACGCATAAAACCGAAGGTTCGCGCGCGGCTCAAGTCTTTAATAAAAGATTGACTTGAGAAGTCGAGCACCAAGTTTTGTTGCTCCGATTCAATCGCCGGATGGTCGAATTCGATGGCAAAGTCGAGACGGAAGCCATTATAAGGCAACAGTTCCGCCCACTTATCATCGTCTTCAATGCGAACAGGCTTTTTGATACGAATGAATCGTTTTGGCGCATTTTGGACATCGATACCCGCAGACTGCAGCAAGAAAATAAACGGACTTGAACTGCCATCCATAATCGGAATTTCTGGCGCATTCACTTCGATAATGATGTTATCGATACCCATTCCTGCAATTGCAGCACTGAGATGCTCAACGGTTGAGATGCGAACACCCGCGTCATTCACTAAGGCGGTGCACAGCATGGTATCGCGCACATCCTCAGGGTTGGCCGGAAAATCAACCGGCGGCTCCATGTCAGTGCGACGATAAATCACACCGGTGTTGGCAGGAGCCGGACGCAGAGTAAGCGTAACCTTACGCCCAGAGTGGAGACCCACACCAGTCGTTTGGACCATACTTTTCAATGTTCGCTGTCTAATCATCGGCTTATCTCAACTTTTTCTTAAAAAAGTGTGCTCTGCGTCACTCATTACCCTGTCACCTTAGACAAGGGGAGCGAGATGGTAGCACATCACTGGCTACAAACCAAGCAATTGCGATCAGTCAGCTTGTTTACGCAAAAACGCAGGAATATCGAGATAATCATGCTCAGTCTGCGATTTTGGTGCTGCATTCGATGAAGCAGCTGGCTGCTCTTTCGCCGCTGGGTTTGAACTTGCCGCCTGAGGTTTATCCTGCAAAGGCTGTGCCTTTTTAGGCTCGGCTTTTGCTTGCCCAGACTGTGCATTGGTGACCAAGGTAATGTCTGGCTTACGTTCGTTGCCAATCCCGGTCGCCACCACAGTCACTCGCAGCTCATCGCTCATTTCTGGATCCATCGACGTTCCGATCACCACAGTGGCATTGTCTGATGCAAATGCTTTGACGGTGTTACCCACGGTCTCGAACTCATCAAGACGCATATCAAAGCCTGCTGTAATGTTGACTAGCACACCACGCGCACCCGCCAAGTCGATGTCTTCAAGAAGTGGGCTAGAAATTGCCATCTCTGCCGCTTCTTCAGCACGATCTTCGCCCGTTGCAACACCACTGCCCATCATTGCGTGTCCCATTTCTGACATCACAGTGCGTACGTCAGCAAAGTCGACGTTAATATGGCCAGGGCGTGTGATCAGTTCTGCAATCCCTTGTACGGCATTGCGTAACACATCGTTCGCCTTCGCAAAGGCATCCAGCAAGGTAATGCCGCGACCTAGCACCTTAAGCAATTTTTCGTTGGGAATCGTAATCAGCGAGTCAACTTGCTTTGACAGCTCTTCGATTCCTTGCTCGGCAAACGCCAGTCGCTTTTTACCTTCGAAGCTGAAAGGTTTGGTGACCACAGCAACGGTCAGAATCCCCATTTCTTTCGCGATTTCCGCGATAACAGGCGCTCCCCCGGTGCCGGTACCACCGCCCATTCCGGCTGCGATAAATACCATATCGGCACCTTCGAGCTCAGCTTTAATCGCATCGCGATCTTCGAGTGCGGAATCACGCCCAACTTGCGGATTTGCCCCCGCGCCAAGTCCTTTGGTGATATCACCGCCAATTTGAATGACCGTGCCGACACTGCTTTTCCGTAGTGCTTGGGCATCCGTATTAATGCTAATAAAGTCAACCCCTTCGATTGACTCACGCACCATATGTTCAACGGCGTTACCACCGCCACCGCCAATGCCGACGACCTTAATCACCGCATCGTCAGACATTTCCATCATCGGTTCAAACATGAGTTCTCTCCGTCCTTCCTGTTCGCATCAGGGTTAAAATTCTTTCTTAAACCAGCTACTCAGCGTCTTAATCCAGCTAGCCACAGCCCGCTTTTGTTCTGGTTCACTCGTTTCTGTCAGCAAGCTTTCTTTACCGTAGTGTAAAAGCCCAACCGCGGTTGCATAGCAAGGCGCTTGTACATAATCAGTCAGTCCCGTGACATTGGCTGGCTGTCCAACACGCACTTGGTTTTGGAACACGCGTTCCGCGCATTCAACCAGCCCGTGCATTTGTGATGCCCCGCCAGTAAGCACTATTCCAGCTGCCATTTGATGTTTCACACCATCGCTACGCAGTTTTTCTTGAATGGCGACTAATTTTTGATTCACCAGTCCCAACAATTCTGAACAACGCGGCTCAATCACTTCAGACAAGGTTTGTCGCTGTAACGTCCGCGACGGGCGTCCACCCACGCTCGGCACATTGACTTTTGCATCCTTATTCACCAACTCACTCAATGCACAGCCATATTTCACTTTAATGTCTTCTGCATCCGCCAGTGGGGTGCCAAAGGCATAGGCTATATCGCTGGTGATCACATTGCCCGCGTAAGGAATGACCTCGGCATGCCGAAGTGCGCCGCCAGTCCAAACTGCAAGATCCATGGTGCCGCCGCCAATATCGGCCACGCACACGCCGAGCTCTCGTTCATCTGGCGTGATCACCGCATGGCTCGCTGATAGCCCGGAGAAAATCAGTTGATCCACTCTAAGACCACAACGCTCCACGGCTTTCTCAATATTTTTCGCGGTATCATTGTGACATGTGATGAGGTGCACACTGGCTTCCATCCTTACGCCAGATAGGCCGAGCGGATTTTTGATCCCTTCTTGGTAATCGATTTTGTATTCTTGCGGGATCACATGCAGCACGCGCTGCTCATCACTGATTTTGACCGACTTTGCGGTATGAATCACGTTGTCTATATCGTCTTGGGTAACCTCTTCATCCGAAATTGTCCCCATGCCTCTCTCAGTTTGGCAGTGAATGTGCTTTCCTGACAAAGAAAGATAGACAGAACTGATTTGGCAATCGGCCATCATCTCTGCTTCATTCACCGCACGCTGAACAGATTTAACCACAGATTCTAAGTCGTTAACGCCACCCTTATCCATGCCGCGTGATGGGCTGCTGCCCACACCCAGTACGTTGATGGTGCCGTCTGGCAGTACTTCACTGACCAGAGTAGACACTTTGGACGTCCCAATATCGAGCCCAACTATCAGTGACTTATCTGTCGTTTTATTCATTCACACCATCTCTTAATCTTGGCTATTCGCGGGGCCTGTTTCGCTTTTCCAGCCAACGGCCGCGCCCGTGTCATAACGCAAATCTACATAGGCAATTGTTTTATCTTGCGCACTGATCCGCGGGTATAACGCGACCAAGCGAGCAAGCCGTTCTTGCCGGGCTGTCCGCCCTAACTCAATCCGTACGCCATCTCGTGTCACGATACGCCAAGACCGACGTTTATTCAGTGACAGCGCTTGTATCGATAAACCAATTTTCCGCAGTTTCTTTTCCAGTTCACGACTCGTCGCCAGCACTTCTTCAGCTGAGCCGGGTGTGCCGTGTAGCGAAATTAACGATTTGTCAGCCACATCACTGGGTGAACCATCAAAAACCTCACCGCTTGGTGTGAGCAACTTTTGCCCGTTCCAAATCGCACTCGCGCGATATTCAGTGATGTGCACCTTCAAGGTATCCGGCCATTGCTTTCTCACGGCCACATGCTTCACCCAAGGCAGAGCCTCAATGCTGCTCTGGATGCTATCCACATCCTGCAGCATAAAGCTCTTTAACTCGCCCACTGACAACACCGCCTCTCGGACTTGCGTCGCTGTCACGTAAGTCTGGTCGCCTTCGAGCATCAGTTGCGATAAGGGGAGCTGCTGCTCATCACTCATCCAATCAATCACACGAGCTAGACCAAAGAGCATCAGGATAATAACCCCAATTAAAAACGCGAGTGATGCGCTTTTTTGGCGATCCAGCTGCACCATTCCTTGCACTCGTGTAAGGGCATTAACCATGCTCATACCTATCTTATCGCCTTGTGTCGATGCTACTTGACACTCATCGCGAAAAAACCGACTGATTATAGCGATCCCGCGCCAAGCACTCCAACACAGATATGCATTTTCATACATAAGCTGGGATCTATTGCGCGCATTTTGGCTCCTGAACGCGATAAAAATCTATTTTTTGGTCACCAAGAGCGCAATTGCGCGCCGTTTTTACGTTGCCAACTTGTGTTTTATTGTGCCATTTCAGCCTTGTCTAGCTGTTTTGCCGCTAAGTTTTTCGCTACTTTACCAATATCTCCCGCCCCTTGTGTTAAAACCAAGTCATTCGCTTGAATAACATTGGCGAGCGCGGAGGGTAAGGCGTCGGCATTCGGCACAAAAATCGGGTCCAGCTTACCGCGAGCGCGAATGCTACGACAAAGACTTCTCCCATCGGCTCCCGCAATCGGGGTTTCACCAGCCGCATACACATCTAGCATCAGCAACACGTCGACTTTTTCCAACACGTTGGCAAAATCATCATAAAGATCGCGCGTACGACTATAGCGATGTGGCTGAAAAATCATAACCAAGCGATGGTTTTGCCAGCCAGCGCGTGCGGCTTTAATCGTGACATCCACTTCGCTAGGGTGATGGCCGTAATCGTCCACCAGCAAGGCAGTGCCGTCATCGACCGGGAACTCGCCAAGTTGATCGAAACGGCGTCCCGTCCCAGCAAAATTAGCGAGGGCACGTAAAATAGCGTCGTCGTCCACGCCGTCTTCGGTTGCTACCGCAATCGCTGCTGCCGCATTCAGGGCGTTGTGCTGGCCTGGCGTGTTCAAGCGAATGGTCAAGGTTTCGCGGCCAGGGCGTGTCACTTTAAAAATGCCACATTGCCCATGTTGCTGGTAATCATGTAAACATACATCCGCATCCTGCGAGAACCCATAGGTGATCACTTGACGACCAATCGACGGAATTAACTCGCGAACCACGGGATCATCAATGCACACCACCGCTAAACCATAGAACGGCAGATTATGGAGAAAGTCGATAAACGTCTGTTGCAGTTTTGCGAAACTACCGCCATAGGTATCCATGTGATCCGCTTCAATATTGGTCACAATGGCGACCATAGGCTGCAAGTGTAAAAACGACGCGTCGCTCTCATCCGCCTCTGCAATCAAATAACGACTGCTTCCCAAACGTGCATTGGTGCCCGCACTTTTTACTAACCCGCCATTCACGAAAGTGGGATCCAGGCCTGCCTCAGAAAAGATCTGCGTTACCATCGCGGTCGTGGTGGTTTTGCCGTGGGTGCCGGCAACGGCAATACCATGCCGGTAGCGCATTAATTCGGCAAGCATTTCTGCCCGTCTGACCACCGGGATCCGTAAAGCTTTTGCCGCTTCAACTTCCGGGTTGTCAGCTTTAATCGCTGTTGATACCACCACCACACTGGCTTGTTCTATATGGCTCGCTTGATGACCGATAAAGATCTGCGCCCCCATGGATGCCAATCGCTCCGTGACGATATTCTGTGCAAGATCCGAGCCGGTTATTTGGTAACCTTCATTAATCAGCACCTCAGCAATACCGCACATGCCTGCACCGCCAATCCCGACAAAATGGATCCGCTTGACCCGGCGCATTTCCGGGATCATGGCGCGAAGTTTTTCCAGCTGCTGATTATCCAATTTACCCATTATCTATTCTCTATGTGTTTGCGTGTGCGGTAATAGCATCCGCAACGCGGGCATCTGCATCAATAATGGCAGCGTCACGCGCCGCCGTCGCCATCGCTAACAGGCGGTGGCGGTCTAACCGATTGATTGTTTCCGCCAGTGACTGGGCGGTCAGTGATGGCTGCTCAATCATTAAAGCCGCACCACGGGAGACTAAGTAATCACCGTTGAGTGCTTGTTGCCTATCTGCATGCATAAAGGGGACAAAAATCGCCCCAACGCCAGCCGCCGCTAATTCAGACACGGTAAGCGCGCCGCTTCGACAAATTACCACATCGGCCCAAGCGTAAGCCTCGGCTACGTCATCAATAAATTCGCTCACATCAACATCGACCATTCCGGCGTGTTGATAAGCGGAAAGCGTCTTTTCCGCATTATTTTTTCCGGCTTGATGACGCACCGTCACCGACTGTTCTAGCCGTGGCATTGCCTCAGGCACCGTTTGATTGAGGATACGTGCGCCTTGACTGCCCCCCATCACCAAAATACGTAGTGCACCTTGACGGTCTGCGAATCGTTGCGCGGGATCCGGGAGGTCACACACGTCTCGACGTACGGGATTCCCAACCACCGGCTGCCCATCAAACGCGCCCGGGAAGGCTTGCAACACTTGCTTGGCAACTTTGGCTAACCACTGATTGGTCAGCCCCGCCACGGCATTTTGCTCATGGAGGATCACTGGCACACCACTTAACCAAGCGGCGATTCCGCCTGGGCCACTGACATAACCGCCCATGCCCAACACCGCATCGGGTTTGACACGTTTAATCACTTGGCGTGCCTGCCAAATGGCACTGACAATCATCCAAGGGGCTCGTAGCTTGCGCATCAGTCCGGATCCAATCAAGCCTTTGACACGAATAAATGCGATCTCGATACCATATTTGGGAACGAGTTCGGCTTCCATGCGATCAGCGGTACCGAGCCAACAGATGTCCCATCCCTGCTTTTCTAAAAACTTGGCGACCGCAAGGCCGGGAAAGACATGACCACCGGTCCCGCCTGCCATCACTAATAATCGTTTTTTAGTCATGTTTATGATCTTTACCTTGATAAGGGGTTTTTTGGTGCGCTTGAGACGTCGCTAAGCGGTATTCGTGATCAATGCGCAGTAACAAGGCCACCGCGACCGCCATAATCACCAAGCTCGATCCCCCGTAGCTGATCAGTGGCAAGGTTAACCCTTTGGTCGGCAACATGCCCGCCGCCGCACCGACATTCACCAGGGTTTGAAAGGCAAACCAAATGCCAATGCCAAAGGCTAAAAAACCACCGAATAACTGGTTTTGCGCCAGACAGTGCTTTCCAATGAAAAGCGCTTTGAATACGAGGAAAAAAATAAGACACAGAATCACACTCACACCCACGAGCCCGAGTTCCTCGGCAATGACCGCAAAGACAAAGTCAGTGTGCGCCTCCGGTAAATACTCTAACTTTTGAATCGAATTCCCTAGCCCTTGGCCAAACCAGCCGCCACGTCCAAATGCCATCAGAGATTGCGTCAGCTGGTAGCCGCTGCCAAACGGGTCTTGCCAAGGATCTAAAAACGCAGTGACTCGCCGCACTCGATAGGGTTCAGCAATGATTAAGCCCGCGACCAAGGTCAGGCCCGTCATCAACAAGGCGATAAACTGCCACAATTTTGCCCCAGCCATAAACAACATGCCCACGGTGGTCACAAACATCACCACCACTGAGCCTAAATCTGGTTGAATCAGCAACAACCCCGCAAACAGCAGCAACACAGCCAGCGGCTTGGCAAAACCACGGAAATGTTCACGGACTTCACCATGGCGGCGCACCAGATACCCGGCTAAAAAGACAAATAAAGATAACTTGGCAATCTCCGCCGGTTGGATATTGATCCCCGCGATAGAAATCCATCGTACCGCGCCATTGACCGAGCGACCCACCACCAACACCGCCAGCAAGAGAATCGATGAGATCAATAACATGTAGCCACTGTAGCGCTGCCAAAGTTTGACAGGGATATACATCACCGCCACCGCCGCCAACATGGCAACCAGCAAATAAAAGGCATGGCGTTTGGCAAACAAAAAGGGGGCATCCGCCAGTCGTAATCCAACTGGGAGCGAGGCTGAGGTGACCATGACAAGGCCAATAACCATTAGGAGCAGAGACGTCCACACCAATTGGCGATCGTACAGTACCCCCGGCGATGGCGTTCGGAGCCACTGCCAACAATATTTGGGGAATGCACGCACTGCTGTCATAACGGCCTCGCGATAACAGATTCTACGCCGGCAACAAACGCCTGACCACGAGCGGCAAAGTTAGTAAATTGATCCAAACTTGCACACGCTGGCGACAGCAATACCATGTCGCCTTTCGTTGCAGCCGTTGCCGCGGCATCGATGGCGTTTTGCAGGGTATCAAAGCACTGTGCCGACGCGTCCAGTGCGGCTAATTGGGCTTGATCTTTACCAAAACAGTAAAGCCTGACAGGTAACTTGGCGAGTGCAGGCTGCAACACACTAAAGTCGGCGCCTTTACCCTCTCCGCCTACTAACAAGTGTAAGTAACCGCTCACTTCAAGACCATCAAGCGCCGCTAACGTACTGGCAACATTGGTGGCTTTGGAGTCATTCACCCAGATCACACCTTGGTGCTCAGCGACTTTTTGACAACGATGTGCCAGTCCAGTGTAAGTGCGCAGCGCGGTGATTTGAGCGGGCTGGCTCACCCCGACACTATCAGCCAATGCCATGGCCGCGAGGCTGTTTGCTACATTATGGCGACCAACAAGGCTCAGTGAGGACACCGGTAGCACAGGCTTTCCTTGCGCCGATAACCACGCTTGCCCATCGTCAGTGCACAAACAGTAATCGCCCTGGCTAAAGCCAAACAAACACATGTCGGCATCAATCTGTGTCTGTGCATCATCTGCATTGCCGATCAAGGTAGTTGCATGGGTAAAAATACGACATTTCGCCGCCCGATAATCCGCCAAGCTTTGATACCTGTCCATGTGATCTTCTGAGAAGTTCAAGAAGGCGGCGCCTTGAAGGGTCAATGACTTAGTGGTTTCCAATTGAAAGCTGGACAGCTCTAACACATAGAGGTCGTGGCCTTTGTCGAGCAAATCCAGTGCCGCCACGCCGATATTACCGCCCACGCCCACATTAATGCCGTCCGCTTTCGCCATTTCTCCCACCAGCGCCGTGACCGTACTTTTGCCATTTGAGCCGGTAATCGCCACTGCGGGCTTATCGCAGTACCAAGCGAAGAGTTCAATATCACCAACAATGGGCGTGCCCGCGGCATGAACAGGCGCCAAGACGGGGGTGGCAAGCGAGATACCAGGATTAATCACCACCAAGTCAGCTGACGCCAGCCATGCCGAATGCCAGCTTCCCGTATGTCGTGCGACCGTCTCTGGCAGCTGCGCCTCTCCAGGAGGGGATTGGCGCGAATCCATCACGCGGATCATGGCGTCAGGATGATGGCGAGCAATAAAGTTCACCACTGAGAGGCCGGTGATCCCCAGCCCCATCACCACGATATGCTTAAACTCGGTTAATGTGCGGTGGCCTGGTTGCGTCATGGTTAACGGACCTTCAAGGTGGCGAGGGCAATCAACACCAGCATCAACGAAATAATCCAAAACCGTACGATCACCCGAGGCTCTGGCCAGCCTTTCAATTCATAATGGTGATGAATCGGCGCCATACGGAAAATCCGTTGTCCCCGCAGTTTGTACGAGCCTACCTGCAAGATCACTGAGATGGTTTCCATCACGAACACCCCGCCCATGATGATCAATAGCAATTCTTGACGGACCAGCACGGCGATTGTGCCCAATGCACCGCCCAACGCCAGTGAGCCCACATCGCCCATAAAAACTTGCGCCGGATAAGTGTTGAACCACAAAAAGCCCAGCCCCGCGCCAACAATGGCCGCACAAACCACAACCAGTTCACTGCTGTACTCGATATACGGAATATGCAGGTAGCTGGCGAAATTGACGTTACCGGTCGCCCAAGCAATAAAGGCGAAGCCGCCGGCAACCATCACGGTTGGCAAAATGGCCAAGCCATCTAAGCCATCAGTAAGGTTCACCGCATTGCTAGTTCCCACGATGACAAAGTAAGTGAAGACAATATAAAACAGACCAAGCTGGGGCATCACGTCTTTAAAGAAAGGCACCACCAGTTGTGTCGCCGCGGTGTCATTGCCATGGGCGTAGAGCGCGAACGCCACCCCGAGTGCGATCGCAGATTGCCAAAAGTACTTCCAGCGGGCGACTAATCCATCGGTATTTTTACGCACTACCTTGCGGTAGTCATCAACAAAACCAATCGCACCGTATCCCAGTAGCACGACCATCACAGCCCACACATAGGGGTTGGATAAATCGGCCCACAACAAAACGGTTAAACTAATGGCAGCAACAATTAAGACCCCGCCCATCGTCGGCGTACCGCGTTTGCTAAAGTGAGATTCGGGGCCCTCCTCGCGAACAACTTGACCAATCTGCATCGACTGTAAACGTCGAATCAGACGTGGGCCGGCCCAAAGCGAGAAAACCAATGCCGTCAGTGCACTAACAATGGCGCGAAATGTCAGGTATTCAAACAAGCGCATTGAGGGTAAAAGGTTTTGTAGTACTTCCGCTAGCCATAAAAGCATTAGCAAGCCTCCTTGATTGCGGTGACAACCGCTTCCATCGCCATCCCTCGGGCGCCTTTAATCAGTATCGTGTCAGGTGTTTGTGTTTTTATCATGGCTACTACGTGCGCAATCAGCGCCTCTTTACTGTCAAAATGATCGCCGCCACAGCGTTCGCTGATCACACGGCTATCGCGTCCGGTCGTGAAGACACGGTTAACGGCAGCTTGCGCCGCATGCTCTCCAACTTCACGGTGCATTTGCTCACTGTACTCGCCCAGCTCTGCCATATCACCGACGATCAACCAACGCTCACCTGGATAGCTGGCTAAAACATCAATGGCAGACTTCATCGCTGGGACACTGGCGTTATAGGTATCATCAATCAGCCGTAACCCTGGGCGAGGCTCACTCACTTGTGTGCGTCCTGCGACGTTTTCTACCGACTCAAGCCCGGCCACGACATCCACCAGACTCACGCCGGGTAACTGCATCGCCGCACAACCGGCCATTAACGCATTAATAATATTGTGCTTGCCCGGTAGCGGCAGCATCACCGACTGTTGGCTCTGTCCGTCACTCAGCGTGAGCTGATAACAGCCCACGGTTGTCAGGGCACTATCAATCAAGGTCAGGGGGGCGGCTTGCGTGTCTGTTACCGCAATCACCTGCTTATCTGCCAGGACGTCACCCCATGTATCACCACCGTGGCTACCCTGATTCACCAACGCTATCCCGCCTTCGGGCAGCCCTTGATAAATTTCGCCTTTGGCAACAGCCACGCCCTCTAATGAGCCGAACCCTTCGAGATGGGCCGCGGCTAAGTTAGTGACCATGGCAATATCAGGCTTGACCAATGATGTGGTATAGGCAATTTCACCAATATGGTTAGCACCGAGTTCAATCACCGCATAGTGGTGTGCAGGGGTGAGTCGAAACAACGTCAGCGGGACACCGATATCATTATTGAAGTTGCCGGCAGTCGATAACGTGGGTCCTTTCTGTGCCAAGATCGCCGCCAACATTTGTTTGACTGTGGTCTTACCGCAGCTCCCCGTGATCGCAATGGTCGGCACCTGGCATTGCTGTTTGACCCAAGCGCCTAACTGACCCAGGGCAAGGCGTGTATCGTCCACCAGCAATTGGGGAATATCAATGTCCAACTGGCGCGAAACCACCATCGCGGCGGCGCCTGATGCTTTTGCCTGCTCAGCAAAATCGTGGCCATCAAAACGGTCACCTTTAAGCGCGACAAACAGTGCCCCCGCGCGCAGCTCACGCGTATCGGTGGTAATGGCATCGATCGGCGGCGTGCCCGACGCGTGATCGGCATAATACACAGTGGCTCCTATCGCATTCGCCAATGTGCTGAGGGTTGTCCGAATCATGATAACTCCTTGAGTCGCGCCGCGACCGTCTCGCGGTCAGAGTAATGCACCTTGCCATGCGCGAGCACTTGATAGTCTTCATGGCCCTTGCCCGCCACCAAGACAATGTCGTCGGCTTGCGCTTGCTCGATGACCTGCGTCACCGCTTGAGCGCGGTCATGCTCTACCCGTACACGTTCGGGGTTTTGCAGCCCCGCGAGCATATCTTGCGTGATCGACTCAGGGGCCTCACCGCGAGGGTTATCATTGGTCAACACCACCTTGTCAGCATGCTGTTCAGCCACTCTGGCCATCACCGGGCGTTTACGCGTATCACGATCGCCGCCACAGCCAAATACACACCAAAGTGCGCCGTGGCAATGACGTCGTAAGGCCAGTAGTGCTTTCTCAAGCGCATCGGGCGTGTGAGCATAGTCAACCACCACGGTCGGTTTGTCAGGCGCAAGAAAAACCTCCATGCGCCCCACAACCGCTTGTAGCTGCTGACTACTCGCCAACAAGGTTGATAACGAATAACCCAGCCCCAGCAAGGTCGCCAGGCTCACGAGGAGGTTGCTGACATTAAAATCACCCACTAACTCTGCATACATGTCACCCTGGCCCCACGAGGAGTCAATACGAACACAGACCCCCTCGGTGGTGTAGGTCACCGACTGTGCCAGTACATACCGGCCGGCGTGAGCACTTAATGCGTCGGGCTGCATGGCGACGGCAATCGCGTCAGGCCATTGCTGGAGCCAAGTGCGCCCCACGGCATCGTCAGCGTTTATCACTTTGAGCGGAGAGCCCAAATCAAACAATTGTTTTTTCGCCGCCGCATAAGCGTCTAAGGTGCCGTGATAGTCGAGATGATCATGGCTTAAATTAGTAAACACAGCCGCATCCAATGCCAGGCTCGCGACTCGTCCTTGGACTAAACCATGTGAAGACACTTCCATCGCGACATGGCGTGCACCTTGCTGCGCAAACGCCGCAAGCTGGGCTTGAATACCAATGGCATCGCCCGTGGTGTTTTCCGCCGCTTCTAATTGGCCAATAAAGCCATTGCCAGTGGTGCCCATCACCGCGGTCCGCTCACCTAAGGCATCTAACCACTGTGCAATCAATTGGGAGACTGTGGTTTTACCATTGGTGCCGGTCACGCCAATCATGCCTATGTGCTGTTGCGGGTGCTGATAAAAACGCGCGGCTAATGCCGATAAGGAAGCAGGTAAAACGCATAAACTGATGAGCGGCACATTCTGATGCCACTGCACAGCATTTTGCTCCGCTTGCTGCACCACAGCCACAGCACCGGCCTGAATCGCGGTATCGATAAACTGGCGACCATCAACTTGGTGGCCTTTTATCGCCACGAATACATCACCTTGACGGATTTTGCGGCTATCTAAGGATAGGTGCCGTACCGGCATCGAGGGCACATCCGCCAGCCAAGGGCTCAGCCATTGGTTTAAATCATTCATCGCCATTCACTTCATTTGCATGCTTTGCCACTTGCAACGCCGGACCCGTACCGGCATCCGGTGCAATGTTTAAAATCTGGAGTGCGCTTTTCATCACGCTCGAAAACACAGGTGCCGCGACCTGCCCCCCATAATATTTGTCGCCTTGCGGCTCGTTGATCACCACCACCATGGCCAGCTTAGGATCGCTAATGGGTGCCAGCCCCGCGGTGTAACCAATATATTCGTCGCCATAGCCACCGGCGACAGCGACTTTCGCGGTCCCGGTTTTGGCGCCAACGCGATAGCCATCAACCGCGGCACGACGCGCACTGCCGCCTTCTTGGGTCACCCCTTCCAACATTTGCAGGACTTTATAGGCATTTTCGCGCGAGGCAACTTGCTTACCTTCTGTGACGCCTTCACGCTTTAAAATGCTCAGTGGTCGATTAATGCCCAGCGACCCTAGCGTGGCATAAGCACGCACAAGCTGAGTCGGTGTCACCGATAATCCATAGCCAAAGGCTAGCGTGGCACGTTCAAAATCTGACCAACGACGCCGAGAGGGGAAATGGCCCACTGATTCACCAACCAGCTCAACGCCCGTACCGGTGCCGAGTCCAAAGCTGCCATATTGACCTAATAAGGTCTCTACAGGCATGGCTAATGAGAGTTTACTCACACCGATATTACTGGATTTTTTGAGAATACGCGCAAGGTTAGCTTTGCCGACTTTAGAAACATCACGCACTCGACTGCCACCGATTTGCATAATGCCGTTGCCGGTATCTATTACGGTGTCCATATCGGCAACACCGTTTTCTAACGCAGTGAGTACCACAAAAGGCTTCATGGTTGAGCCCGGTTCAAACACATCAGTAATCGCGCGATTACGCATGTTAAAGCTTTTGAGTGAGCTACGATTATTGGGGTTATAGGAGGGGGCGTTGACCATGGCCATCACTTCACCGGTCTTCACGTCCACCATCACCAAAGAGCCCGAGGTGGCGCGGTAATCGGCGACGGCTTGTTTGATAGCACGATATGCAATGGCTTGAAGACGCTGATCGATGCTTAGCGTCAGCGACTGGCCTTCTTTTTTATCTTCGGTGGCAATATGCTCCACGACACGGCCAAATCGGTCTTTACGCACCGTGCGTTTACCATGCTCACCGGCCAACCAATCATCAAATCGGCGTTCGATCCCTTCTAAACCATGGCCGTCAATCCCAGTCATCCCAACAAGGTGTGCACTGACTTCCGCACTGGGATAAAAGCGGCGTGACTCAGCTTTTAACCCTATGCCAGGTAACTCAAGCTTATCAACGTACGCTGCCATGGCTGGGCGCACTTGACGTTGCAGATAAATAAAACGCCGCTGCCGATTAGCCTGAATTTTATCAATCAAGGCTTGCCGATCTAACCCCAAAACATCCGCAAGCGCATGCCAGCGATCGACGTTTTTTAATCCTTGGTGTTTGAATACCGTCACCGGATCCGCCCACACGGCTTGAACGGGCACACTGATCGCGAGTGCCTCACCTTGACGGTCGGTGATCATGCCTCGCGCGGAAGGAACCTGCTCTGTTCGTATCGAACGCAGATCCCCTTCGTGGCGTAATCGATCGGGCTCAATCACTTGGATATAAGCGGCGCGCGCCACCAAGGCAGCCAAGGCTAAGCCAATAAATACGCAGACGAGACCAAAGCGCCACTGAATCAATACCGGTGGCGCTTTGGGTGTACGGCGATTAGTTGACTTAGTAGAACGTTTTTTCACCGGTCGTTACTCAAAGGTCGCGTTACAATCACTTCGTTCTCACTGGTGGGACGAATCATGTCAAAAGACTGACGCGCCACGGATTCTACATGGCTATGTTCAGACAACGCATTTTCCTCTAACAATTGATTGCGCCACTCCACTTCAAGGGTTTCACGTTGCTCTAATAGCGCGTCCTGTTTGGCAATCAAATTACGCGTTGATTGGGTCATCGATACCACGGCAATCGCCGAAACCAATACCGCCAGCAGTAACCCTAATGGCAACTTCCCGATTGCCAATACATCCTGGCCTATCTGCTTAGCGAGGCTTGGGCGCGGTTTCATGCGTTATCCTAACTTTTCCGCCACGCGTAATACCGAGCTTCGCGCCCGGGCGTTATGCGCCACTTCTTCCGCGGACGGTTTAATCGCCTTGCCAATCGGCTTCATTGCCGCCGAACCGAGCTCGGCAATCTGTGCTTCGGTCAAAGGCACCCCTTTGGGCACATCCGGTCCTTTACTTTGCTTACGGATAAAGCGCTTGACCATGCGATCTTCTAACGAGTGAAAGCTAATCACTGATAAGCGTCCACTCGGGGCTAAACTGGCGAGCGCGCCTTGCAGGGCTTGCTCGATTTCATCCAGCTCACTGTTGATGTAAATCCGAATCGCTTGAAAGCTACGTGTCGCAGGATGCTTTTTCTTCTCTCTAAACGGCACCGCGTGATCAATCAGCTTGGCAAGCTGATTGGTCGTGGTCAGCGCAGGTGCTTCTTCATCTTCACGGTGACGAACAATGGCATTGGCAATCCGGCGCGCAAAACGCTCTTCGCCAAACACTTTTAATACCCAAACAATATCATCGACACTGGCGGTTTCTAACCACTGTGCGGCCGACTGGCCGGTGCTCGGATCCATACGCATATCAAGCGGGCCATCATGCATAAAACTGAAGCCACGGCTAGGATCGTCAAGCTGGGGCGAAGACACACCCAAATCAAGGAGGATCCCATCGACCTTTTCCGCTAGCCCACGCTCACTGAGGTACGACGCTATCTCAGAAAACGGGCCATGAATAATCTGGAAACGCGGATCATCGATGGAATTTGCCTCTTCGATCGCGCGTGGATCGCGATCGATAGCATACAGGCGACCGTTATCACCCAATTGCGACAAGATATGGCGCGAGTGACCGCCGCGACCAAAAGTACCATCGACATAGATGCCATCGGGTTTAATCGCAAGGCCGTCCACTGATTCAGTTAATAGGACGGAAACATGGGTATATTGTTCTGACATACATTCACTTCATTATTTACAATGAGAGGTCTGCTAACCGCTCACTGAGCATCGGGGTTGATTCCGCCTGTGTGTCCATATCCTGGCGAATTTGTGCCTGCCACGTCTGCTCGTCCCAAATCTCAAATTTGTTGAGTTGGCCAACCAGCATCGCTTTGCCGTCTAACCCGGCATATTGGCGCAAGGTCGCAGGCAGTAATAAGCGACCTTGTCCGTCCATTTCACAGTCAAACGCATGGCCAAGTAATAAACGCTGCAGGCGTCGCTCTGCAGGTTGAAAGCTGGATAACTGCGATAACTTCGCCTCAATCACTTCCCATTCCGGGACCGGGTACAGCGCCAAACAAGGAAGTTGGTGATCGATCGTGCACACAAACTGGCCATCACAATGGTGAATTAACCCATCGCGATAGCGCGTTGGCAGAGCAAGTCGCCCTTTTTTATCGACCGAAATGGCGCTGACGCCACGTAACATGACGTTATTTTCCCTTTTTCACCAAGATTATCCACTTTACACCACATTTTCCCACCCAGAAGTGTACGTAGCAGGTAAAAAGAAAGTCAAGCAAGCCATGACAGTGAGCAAGATCACACCTAGGGATATTAAAGAAGGTTTTCAGCGGCTTAATCAATACACAAAAAAGCCGATGACATTCGGTTATAACCAAATCGTCTGACTCAAACGCTGAAAAAGAGAGGGCGAGCCAAAAAGGCTCGCCCTAAAAGGAGGTGAGTTGGCCTGTAAGCCGGGTTCTGTACCGTAAAAACGGTGGTAACCATTCGTCTAGGCCTGCAATCGCTCACAGGCTCCAGCAACCTACCCGTCCCCAAACGCGGGCCGCGCCAATAGGGACCTATTTGGTCTTGCTCCGGGTGGAGTTTACCGTGCCACGAACTGTTGCCAGTCGCGCGGTGCGCTCTTACCGCACCCTTTCACCCTTACCTGTGCTCCGAAGAGCCATCGGCGGTATACTCTCTGCTGCACTGGTCGTAGGCTCGCGCCTCCCAGGCGTTACCTGGCACCCTGCCCTGAGGAGCCCGGACTTTCCTCCCCTTTATCAGTCTCCCAAAGGACATCAATAAAGCAGCGATTACCCGGCCAACTCGAGCGGGGGAGTATATAGAAGAATATTCACGCAAGCCAGCGTAAATCGCGCTCAGCTATAAATTCTCTAGGCCCCATTTATAGAGTGCGTTTTTTTTCACCGCATATAATTCCGCGACTAACGCGGCTGCTTTTTTTAACGGTAACTCGGCCGCCAATAGACCCAGCGCATGACACGCCGCGGTTGGCAAAGCCGTTTTATCCGCGCGATGGCCGGCGACCAATAACACCATTTCTCCGCGTAAGCGGTTAGGATCCTCACTCAACCACTCAATGAGTTCACCCAACGGTGCCCCATGGATGGTTTCAAAGGTTTTCGTTAGTTCGCGCGCCAACACCACGCGACGTGCGTCGCCCAGTACCTCGCGCATATCCGCCAAGCTGTCACGAATACGGTGCGGTGACTCATAGAAAATTAAGGTACGCGGATCATCGGCCAATTCACGGAACGTATCTTGTCGCGCTTTTGTCTTAGGAGGCAGGAACCCTTCAAAACTAAAACGGTCTGAAGGCAAACCCGATGCACTTAATGCGGTGACTACCGCGCAGGCGCCAGGCAACGGGACCACTCTGACACCCGCCTCACGGCATTGGGTGACCAGGTGATATCCCGGATCGCTAATCAAGGGGGTGCCAGCATCAGAGACTAATGCAATCGACTGGCCTTGTTGCAGGCGCGTTAACAATGCAGCGGCTTTCTGCTGTTCATTGTGCTCATGCAACGCAAAAGTTTTCGCACTAATCGAAAAATGCGATAGCAACCGAGCCGTATGACGCGTATCTTCGGCCGCGACCACGTCGACACTGGCTAAAACATCAAGAGCACGCTGGGTAATATCAGCCAAATTACCAATCGGTGTTGGCACAATATACAGCGTGGGGTGAGCATGGTCGGATAGATTTGCATCAGTCATTTGTTTAACAACCCTTCGGCGATTAAGATAGGGGCAACGTTGTCACGGTTGAAATATGTTCATGGTTAAACTTACCCAGAAGCGTCAAAGTGTAACACGACTTATTACCCCTGTAGCCTTAGCATTGGCTTTAGCGGCTTGTAGTGCGCCGTCCACCACGCCAACTGCGCGTGATGTCATCAGTCAACCGGCAACGGAAAATTCGACATTTTATTTGTTGCAGGCCGAAACCAGCCAAGGTGAAAAGCAAAATGACTGGTTTTTACTGGCGATAAAAGCGCTAATTAACGAGCAGCAATTGAACCAAGCGGATGTGCTGCTGCAGCGCTTGGCTGAGCGCAATCTTAATACGGACCAGCGTATTGAATGGACACTCGCGCGTGGGCGCTTTTTGGCACAAACCGGCAAGCTAACCCAAGCCGATCAAGCGTTGGCCTTATCCCCTGATTGGCAGCTCACCGAGGGACAATATGTCCGTTTTTACCAGCAAAAAGCCAAAATTGCGCGTCAGCAAGGCAATGCCCTGGACGCGGTCAACAATCAGCACCGGTTAGCCAGCTATATTGAATCCGACCAAGCTCAGCAAGCATGGAACACGCTGTGGCAAGATTTACAATCGCTCAACCAGCGCGAGATCAAACAGCTTCAATCCAGTGATGATGACATCCTTGCCGGTTGGGTCACCTTGTTGGACATCGCGCGCCGCTACACCCGCGATCTGGCCGAGATGCAAAGCCAATTAGATGCCTACTTGGCGTCGCACCCTACGCACCCCGCGAACCAGTATTTACCGGATAATTTGGCCGATATCCAAGCACTGACCATCACACAACCCACTAATGTAGGGGTAATGCTACCACTGACGGATAAATTTGCTGATCAAGGGGATGCCATTCGTGATGGCTTTATTGAAGCCATGCTTGATGCGAAAACAGATCAACGCCCTCGTGTGCGCTTTTACGATACCAACGCCATGGATGTCGATGCGCTCACGCAACGTATCCGTGATGACGGCATCGACTTCGTGGTGGGGCCACTGCAGAAACATAAAGTCGCCGCAGTCAGTGACGCGCTCGCCGGCCAAGTGCCTTTATTGGCGCTTAACCAGCCCACGGATGAAAATTATACGCAAGGTGTGTGCTACTTCACCTTGTCACCCGAACAAGAAGCCGCGCAAGCCGCCGACCGTCTTCACCAGCAGGGGTATCAGTTCCCCTTAGTGCTCTACCCTGACTCCGCCTTTGGTCAACGGATCCGTGATGCATTTTCCGCCCGCTGGCAGTCACTCACCGATACAGACGTTGAGCAAGCGCCTCTCGGTGATCGTGATAAAATGCAAGCACGCATTCGTGATATCTTTGGTTTAGACGCCAGTCAGCGCCGCATTTCACAACTGAAAAAACTCACCGACTTACCCTTACAATCGCAAGCCCGTAGCCGTCGCGATATCGACGCCGTTTATATGGTGGCCGGTGCCGCTGAGCTGACCTTATTAAAACCCTTTATTGAGGTCGCGATTAATCCCGATGTCTTGCCGCCGAAACTCTATGCAAGCTCGCGTAGCAATAACCGCGCCGATGGCATGGGCCAATTAGCCGAGCTTGAAGGCATCGAATTCAGTGATATTCCTCTATTAGTGCACGCCCAAAGCGATGCGTATAAAAGCTATCAACAGCGTCATCCATCGCCAAGTAACAACACCACGCGCTTACATGCCTTGGGGATGGATGCTTACCAGCTGCTGAAGGGGCTACCACAAATGCAAGCCCAGCCGGGTTATCAGCTAAATGGTCAAACGGGGCAACTCTCACTCGCCGATCAGTGTATTATCCACCGTCAGCTAGACTGGGCGCGATTTGGTCAAACCGCCATTGAGCCTGTTGAGACGGAATCTCGCGGAGAGGCGCAGTGAAACAGCCTCAGTCCAGAGCAACAGGACAGGCTTACGAAGCACACGCTTGCCAATACCTAATGCGCCACGGGCTGAGTCTGCTCGATAAAAACGCCCATAGTCGTCGCGGCGAGATTGATCTTGTGATGCGCGATGGCAGTTGCTTGGTGTTTGTCGAGGTGCGTTTCCGGCGCGGGCACGGCTTTGGTGGCGCGGCGGCGAGCATTACCGCCACCAAACAACGTCGTTTAATTCTCGCCGCTGAGCGTTGGATGCAATGCCGCGGCATCAAAAGTATGCAAACCGAATTTCGCTTTGACGCTGTCACCTTTGATGGCAGCGTTGAGGCGGTCAACTGGATTCAAAACATTGTTCAAGGGTAAGTCATGCTAGAGAGCATTAAAGAGAGCTTTACCGAAAGTATTCAAACCCAAATCGCGGCCGCAGAAGCGATTCCCGAGTATCTATCACAATCGGCACAAGTAATGGTGCAAAGCCTACTTAACGGCAACAAAATCTTGTGTTGTGGTAATGGCGGTTCCGCCGCGAATGCCCAGCATTTTGCGTCTTGCCTGTTAAATCGCTTTGAGACTGAGCGTCCCAGCTTACCGGCTTTGGCGCTCACCACAGACACTACCACCTTAACCGCAGTGGCCAACGACTACAGCCACGATGAAGTCTTCTCCAAGCAAGTACGAGCGCTAGGGCAAGCGGGCGATGTGCTTCTGGCCATATCCACCAGCGGCAACAGTAAAGACATCATCAAAGCGATGGAAGCTGCCGTGACCCGTGATATGACCATTATTGCGTTAACCGGGAAAGACGGCGGCGAAATGGCCGGGTTGCTTGGCCAGCGTGATGTCGAAGTCCGTATTCCCTCGCAACGTACCGCGCGCATTCAAGAAGGACACCTACTCACTGTCCATTGCTTGTGTGACCTGATTGACCAAGTCCTCTTTCCTTCTCACGGAGAATAATTCATGCGCGTTATCATGACCTTGATATTGGCACTGACGCTGCAAGCGTGTTCCGCCATTTATTCCTCCGATCCTCGTACGACCGGAGAAGAGTGGCACGATACCCAAATTGGTCTCAATACCGCCGGGATCGTGAACAAAGCCCCGTTCAAAAATAAGCTTCGCGTTAAAGCGGCATCGTTTCAAGGGCAAGTTCTGTTAGTCGGGCAAAGCACCGACCAGGCCCTCACCCAGCAACTGGTTGAACGGGTCCGAGCCCTGGATAACGTCGATGTTGTCTATAACGAAGTCCGTGAAACGCCAATGGTTGGCTTGGCCGATATCAGTACGGATAGCTGGCTAACGACCCGAGTCAAAGCAGCCTTTGTCGCCGATGACCAGTTACGCGCGGTAAATATCAAGGTGGTCACTGAAGCCCGCGAAGTGTTTTTAATGGGCGCCGTCACCCAATCACAAGCGGACCAAGCGGTTGAGATAGCGCGCAATATTCGCGGTGTAGAAGGCGTGGTTAAGGCGTTTGAATACCTAGATGCGCCTCAATCTAAAAAAGATTAACGTTAAAAGACGTATTCTTTTGTGTGGGCCGGCATGATTGCTGGCCCTCTTATTTTCCGTCTTCATTCTTTTCTCGTCCGTTTCCACCGCATAGCATCTGCATTAGCTTTCTGATTGCCTCTCTATTTTCTTATTAAAAACAAACACGTCACATAGTCTATCCATTTAGCAACATAGGCAGATGATAATCGTAACAATACGCATTTTTAATGTGATTTTATTGGTTATTTTGATCTCGCCTTGATATAGTCCCGCCCCACAATCAAATGAGAACTATTTGCATAGGAGTATGACATGCATTTACGTTTAAGACCGCTCACCCTTGCTCTTATCGCCGCGGGAACGCTCAGTCTGCCCGCTCATGCTCAAGACCCAAAGCCGGTCGAGACAGTGACTGTCACCGCTGACAGCCTACAAGGCAAAATAGCGGTTAATGCCGAAGCGCTTGAAGCACGTCAGGCACAAGATCTAGAAGACATGTTCCGCGATACCGCCAGCATTAACGTCGGCGGCGGGATTGGCACCGGACAAAAGGTCTATCTGCGCGGTGTTGAAGATACCAACCTCAACATTACCGTTGATGGTGCAGCTCAAGGTGGCTACCTGTTCCATCACCAAGGGCGTTTAAATATTGAGCCTGAATTACTCAAACGTGTTGGCGTAGAGTCCGGACCTGCTAGCGCTGATAGTGGCCCTGGCGCATTAGGAGGTAGCGTCCGCTTTGAAACCAAAGATGCGCAAGACATGCTTCGCGCAGGGCAAGATATCGGTGCCCGTTTTTCCGCCGGCCACGAAAGCGCGGCAAATGCGACCTCGGGCAGTTCCGCTGTGTATGGTCGCCTTGGCGAATCACTGGGCATTCTTGCCTACATGAAAGGTCGCAATAGTGACGACTATCGTCACGGTGGTGGTGATTTACAACCTGCTACTGCCAGCCAACAGCGAAGCTACTTGATCAAGCTTTCGCTTCTTGAGCACGGTGATCATGATGTTCGTGTTAGCGCCGAACGTCGGACGGATGAGGGCGATTACTTTATCCGTGCGCACATGCCTGAATTCAGCCGTCAGTCACAGAGCTATCAAGAAACCGAGCGCGAAACCTTCTCTTTCCAACATCGCTGGGCGCCGGATTCTAACTGGATTGAACTGACCACCAAGCTCTATCAAAACACCCTCGACCTTGATCGCATTGAGAGCCAGACATTCAGCCGTTCACGCAATATTGGCGGTGATATTCGTAATCGTATGCGTTTCAATACCGGTGCTTTGCAGCATGACCTCACCGCTGGCATCGATATGTTCGAGCAAAAAACCGACAATATCGACTATAAAGAAGCGAATGGTCCTAACAACCAAGACAAAGCCAGAAACATTGGTGTTTTCTTGCAAGATAGAATGACAATCGGCGACCTTGGCATTGCTTGGGGTGCCCGTTTTGATGATTACCACACCGATTATGGCCAAGCAGGCGAGATCGATGGCAGTAAAGTATCACCGAACCTACAACTGAGCTATCAAGCCACTGATAACCTCCGTCTTCATGCTGGCTACGGCGAAGCCGTGCGCGGTGCCAAAACCCGCGAAGTATTGTTGATCGGTGGTGCCGTTGATGTGGAAAAAGGCTTAAAGCCCGAACAAGCTAAACAAGCTGAAATCGGTGTTGAATGGCAAGGTTATGGGATGCTAGCCGAACAAGACATCCTGAGTTTTGCAGTCACTGGCTTTAATACTCAAATAGAAAACTACCAGGCGTATGATCGCGGTAGTGACCCACACTACCTTTACAATCTAGAGGATGATGTGACGAGCCAAGGTGTCGAAGCCAGTGTTAACTGGGCGCTCAAGCAGCTCGATACCCGACTGAGCTATAGCTACGTCGACATGGAAGATGAAAATGGCGATCCTTTGGGCGACGCCATGGCAATTGGCGCGTCAGTCGGTAACACTTGGGTGTGGGATACGCAATATCAGCTAGTCGATACCGATGTGAGCTTAGGCTATACCCTTACCGGAGTGGAAAGGCTGACCGATGTGCCAGAAGGTAAACACGAGAAACCTGGTTACATGGTTCATGATGTACGCGCACAGTGGCAGCCAGCAGCCTATCAGGGGCTTACTGTTTCACTCGCGGTCAATAACCTGCTCGACAAAGAATACAGCGAGCATAGCTCGTTTACCTTAAGCAGCGGCAATAGCATGCCTGAGCCTGGGCGCGATGTTCGTTTAGGTATGAGCTACAGCTTCTAAACCACACTTAGAGAATGATCAAATAAACTAAGGGCCGATATGTTATCGGCCCTTTTTTAATCTCTTCACGCTCGCGATTGATTTGCCAAAGCACTGATGTCATCACCTTACCTTGTCGCTAAGCGTTTACTTTCAGCACTACAGCTTGCGTCTCAGTAACAGCAAGGTGATCACCAGAAAAATGACACTTGGGGTGATAGCACCAATGGCCGGAGGGAGATGATACACCAAACTCATCGGCCCAAAGACTTCGTTGGCGATATAAAAGCCAAAGCCAAAAATCACCCCTGATAGCACCCGCGCACCCATGGTGACACTTCGCAAAGGGCCAAAGACAAAACTCAGCGCCAACAGCATCATCACCGCGATCGACAGCGGCTGTACCGCTTTGCGCCACAGGGCCAGCTCATAACGTGACGCATCTTGCTGTGACGCTTTAAGGTACGACACATAACTATACAAACCCGATAGCGGTAGCTCTTCCGGTTTCACCGTCACCACCGCTAATTTGTCAGGCGTCAGTGTGGTATTCCAAACCAATTCATCCTGCTCTACATTGCTCAGCGCGGTTTGATTTTGCATGCGCGTAATGGTCACATCTTTAAGCATCCAACTGTCTTTATTGAGATAATCAGCACGCTCAGCAAACACCACATTGGTCATGGTTTGCTGGTCATCAAACTTCCAAATGCTCACACCGGTCAGCGTATCTTGCTCATCCGCGCGGGCGATATAAATAAAATCGTCGCCATCTTTCGCCCAAACCCCGCGCCGCACCGACATCACGTTTCCACCTGATTTGGCAATGGCACGCAGCTCACGAGCGGCTTTTTGCGCATCCGGTGCGCCCCACTGGCCCAGCACCATCACAATCAACATTAACGGAATGGCCGTTTTAAGCACTGATAGGCCAATTTGGAGTTTCGACACTCCAGCGGCCTGCATCACCACCAGCTCTGAGCTTGAGGCCAGCATTCCCAAACCAATCAATGCCCCCAGCAAAACCGCCATGGGGAAGAACATTTCAATATCGCGCGGCATGCTGAGCAACACATACAAAATCGCTTTGCCCATGGTGTAGGTACCATCACCGACCGAGCGTAACTGCTCGACAAACTTGATGATCGCAGACAATCCCACCAAGGTCGCCAAACACAGTGACGAGGTGCCTATCAGAGTCCGGCCAATATACCAATCAAGAATGCGAAACATCAGGCAGATCCTTTTAAGCTAGCTTTGAGTTTTCTCACCGGTAGCGAATCCCAGCTGGCGAGGATCACGGCCAGTAATAAAGCGGCCACATTGATACTCCACAGACCAATTTGTGCGGGCAGATCGCCATCTTCTACCGCGGATTTCGCCGCGCTGATCGATAAAAAATAGGCCAGATAAATCATTATCGCGGGGAAGAGTTTGGCAAAGCGTCCCTGACGCGGGTTCACCGCCGATAACGGCACCACAATCATGGTCATCAAGGGGATACACAACACCAAGGAAATACGCCACTGCAGTTCGGCGCGCGCCTTCAAACTTGATTCACCAACCAACTGCAAGGTTGGCATCGCATCCCAGTCACGACTTTTTTCACGCACTTCGCGCTGACCAATCAATACCTGATAGTTTTTATAGGTCGTTACACCATAGTTAAGCTGAGTCGGTACGCCCTCGGTACGGGTTCCCTCTAACAAATCCAAGACTTGTCGACCGTCAGGCAGCTCAGACACATAGCCTTTATCGGCCACCACCACATTCGGCAGTAAAGAGCCTTGAGGGACGGGCTGAGCGACAAATACCTGTTTGAGCGTTTTACCATCATCTTCGATATTATCAACGAAAATCACCGCCTCACCCGATGGCGCACTTTGAAACTGCCCTTGCACCAACAATTCTAAACCGGATTTGGCCTCTAATTGCTCCATCACCTCGAGCTCTTGGTTATTGGCCCATGGCGTTAGCCAAAGCGAGTTAAACGCCGCCACGGATCCGGTGATAATCGCGAGATACAGCGCAGCGCGGATCAGAAACTCATTGCCAATCCCAGTGGCGTTCATGACCGTGATCTCACTCTCAGCATAGAGCCGCCCGAATGTAATCAAAATGCCGATATACAAGCTCAAAGGTAACATCAGCATTGCCATCGACGGCATATATAAACCGACTAAGGTAATGATCTGATTCCCCGGGATCGATCCTTCCGTGGCACTGGCGAGTACACGGATAAATTTTTGGCTGAAAAAGACTAGAAACAACACAAATAAAACGGCAACTTGTGTTTTAACTGTCTCCCGGATCAAATATCGAACAATTATCAAAGCGAAGGCACCTATGGAAAACTTGTTTTTTTACTCGAATAACTATAGTTTCTGGGTTAATTAGTTGTTTTCTAATCTTTCGGCCATTTGTTGACCGCCGGCTGATCTGGACGCATCAAAGCGCGTTCAACAACATATAGTGGCGGCATTATCCAACATTTGGTCTCAATTGTCTTTAGGATCTAGGAGTACAAATGGAGTTCAGTGTAAAGAGCGGTAGCCCCGAAAAGCAACGCAGTGCCTGTATTGTCGTTGGCGTGTTTGAGCCTCGCCGCCTGTCCCCCGTGGCCGAGCAACTCGACAAAATCAGCGACGGCTACATCAGCGCCCTGCTGCGCCGCGGTGATCTTGAAGGTAAACCCGGCCAAGTGCTCCTGCTACACCATGTTCCGAACGTGTTATCTGAGCGCGTATTACTGGTGGGTTGTGGTAAAGAGCGCGAGCTCGGCGAGCGCCAATACAAAGAAATCATCAAAAAAACCATCAACACCCTCAATGAAACCGGCTCGATGGAAGCGGTCTGTTTTTTAACCGAGCTACACGTTAAAGGCCGTGATACATACTGGAAGGTACGTCAAGCGGTTGAAAGCACCAAAGACAGTCTGTACACCTTTAACCAGTTCAAAAGTGTTAAGCCAGAAATTCGTCGCCCATTACGCAAAATGGTGTTCAATGTCCCAACGCGTCGTGAATTGAATCTGGGTGAGCGTGCCATCGCGCATGGCTTAGCGATCGCTTCTGGTGTGAATGCCTGTAAAGATTTGGGTAATATGCCACCGAACGTGGCGAACCCTGCCTATCTTGCCTCGCAAGCGCGCCGTTTAGCCGATGACTATGATGCGGTCACCACCCGTATTATCGGTGAAGAAGAAATGGACAAGCTGGGCATGCATTCCTATCTTGCGGTTGGCCGTGGCTCAAAAAATGAATCGATGATGTCGATCATGGAGTACAAGGGCAGCCCTGATCCAGAGGCAAAACCGATTGTGCTCGTCGGCAAAGGCCTCACCTTTGACTCGGGCGGTATTTCCATTAAGCCCGGTGCCGGTATGGATGAGATGAAGTACGACATGGGCGGTGCCGCATCGGTATTTGGGGTGATGCGTGCCTTGGCCGAGCTTAACCTACCTATCAATGTCGTGGGTGTGCTCGCCGGTTGTGAAAACATGCCAGACGGCCAAGCATATCGTCCTGGTGACATCCTGACGACCATGTCAGGGCAAACGGTCGAGGTGCTTAATACCGACGCCGAAGGTCGCTTAGTACTTTGTGATGCCCTCACCTATGTAGAGCGTTATGAGCCAGAGTGTGTGATTGATGTGGCAACCCTCACCGGCGCGTGCATCATGGCCCTTAGCCATCACATCAGCGCCCTAATTGCTAACCAGAACCCCTTGGCGCACGATATTATCAGTGCCTCAGAGCAAGCCGGTGACCGTGCGTGGCGCCTGCCAATGACTGACGAGTTCCAAGAGCAACTCGATAGCCCGTTTGCCGATATGGCCAATATTGGTGGTAAAGGCGGTGGCACCATCACCGCGGGCTGCTTCTTGTCTCGGTTTGCCAAAAAGTACAACTGGGCACACTTAGACATCGCTGGGACTGCTTGGAAAAGCGGCGGCAAAGAAAAAGGTTCCACCGGCCGTCCCGTTCCTCTGCTGGTGCAATTTTTACTCAACCGCTCCGGGCTTGAATTGGAAGAGTAACCACGAACAGGAGGCCCACCGGCCTCCTTTTTTGTTGAAACTTTATCCGGCACTGGTGTCTGCACGCACAATCGGCTATGTTGATGGCTCCGCGCTACCCGGACACCCCGCTTTTGGGACGGAGGCCGTTTCTCACATTTAGGAGCGTATATGCCCACCGCCACCTTTTATCTTTTGTCGCCGCCCGAGCCGGCAGACGACAGCAACAGCCTGGGGCTGACACCTGAGCAGCAAGCGCGTGAACAACAAATACTGATAGACACGGCCATTGATTTGGCTTTTTACTACTATCAACAAGGGCAACGCATTTATCTGGCCGCACAGGACCAAGCCCAAGCGCATCAATTGGATGACGCTTTATGGCAACGTGACCCAGATACCTTCGTGCCCCATAACCTGGTCGGTGAAGGGCCGCGAGGCGGCGCACCGGTGGAAATAGGCTGGCCAGGTGTGCGCCATACCGGTCATCGCAGTGTGTTAATCAATTTGGCGACAGAGGCATCAAATTTTGCGCCTTCGTTTGCACAAGTGGTAGACTTCGTCCCTTGCGATGAGACGCTTAAACAGCACGCGCGTCACCGATATAAAGCATACCGACTGGCAGGCCTGCAACTTCATACCTTGGCCATCGACCAATCGCCCAACCCTTGACGATCTTTCAAGAGCGCTATGGAAAAGACATATAATCCACAATCAATTGAAAAAGCGCTGTATCAGCGCTGGGAAGAGGCGGGCTATTTCCGACCTCATGGTGATACCAGCAAAGATGCCTTTAGCATCATGATCCCACCTCCGAATGTAACCGGTAGCCTGCATATGGGCCACGCGTTTCAGGATACCATCATGGATACCCTGACCCGTGCCGCGCGCATGAAAGGTAAAAATACCCTTTGGCAAGTGGGGACCGACCACGCCGGTATTGCCACGCAGATGGTGGTGGAACGTAAGATCGCAGCCGAAGAAAACAAAACCAAGCACGACTACGGCCGTGACGCGTTTATTGACAAAATTTGGCAATGGAAAGGCGAATCCGGTGGTACCATTACCCAACAGCTGCGCCGCTTGGGTGCCTCTGTCGACTGGGATCGCGAACGTTTCACCATGGACGAAGGATTCTCCAATGCGGTAAAAGAAGTGTTTGTGCGCCTGCACAAAGAAGACTTGATTTATCGCGGCAAACGCTTGGTGAACTGGGATCCGAAACTGCACACGGCGATTTCGGACTTGGAAGTGGAAAACAAAGATAAGAAAGGCCACATGTGGCATTTCCGTTATCCACTGGCTGATGGTGCCAAAACCGCAGACGGTAAAGACTACATTGTCGTTGCCACCACCCGTCCAGAAACCATGCTGGGCGATACCGGTGTTGCGGTAAACCCAGACGATCCGCGCTACAAAGATCTGATTGGTCAGCACGTGTTGCTGCCAGTGGTGAATCGTCGTATCCCGATCGTGGGCGACGAACACGCCGACATGGAAAAAGGCACCGGGTGTGTAAAAATCACTCCCGCGCACGACTTTAATGACTACGAAGTCGGCCAGCGCCACCAGCTGCCAATGATCAACATTTTGACCCTGAACGCGGATATCCGCGAGCACGCAGAAGTGTTTGATCACAAAGGCCAGCCAAGCACCGCCTACGCGAGCGACATTCCAGCCGCCTACCAGGGTTTGGAACGTTTTGCGGCGCGTAAAGCGATCGTCGCCGAGTTTGACGTTCTCGGCTTGCTGGGTGAAATCAAAGATCACGATCTGACCGTCCCTTATGGCGATCGCGGTGGCGTGGTGATTGAGCCAATGCTGACCGACCAATGGTATGTGCGCACCGCGCCGCTCGCCGAGCCGGCTGTCAAAGCGGTAGAAGATGGCGACATTCAGTTTGTGCCCAAGCAATACGAAAACATGTACTTTGCCTGGATGCGCGATGTACAAGACTGGTGTATTTCGCGTCAGCTTTGGTGGGGTCACCGCATTCCTGCCTGGTATGACGACCAAGGCAACGTCTATGTGGGCCGCGATGAAGACGAAGTCCGTCGTGACAACCAGATTGGCGACGACGTCGCGCTGCGCCAAGACGAAGACGTGCTCGATACCTGGTTCTCATCGGCGCTTTGGACATTCGGCACCCTCGGCTGGCCAGAAAATACCGATGCACTGAAAACCTTCCATCCTACCGATGTATTGGTGTCAGGCTTCGATATTATCTTCTTCTGGGTGGCGCGCATGATCATGATGACCATGCACTTCATCAAAGATGAAAACGGCAAGCCACAAGTCCCGTTCAAAACCATCTACATGACCGGCCTGATTCGCGATGAAAGTGGCGCCAAGATGTCGAAGTCGAAAGGCAACGTGCTTGACCCACTCGACATGATTGACGGCATTGGTATTGATGATCTGGTTGCCAAGCGCACCGGTAACATGATGCAGCCTAAGCTGGCTGAAAAAATCGAGAAGGCGACCCGCAAAACCTTCGAAAACGGCATCGACGCCCACGGCACCGATGCCTTGCGCTTTACCTTGGCGGCACTGGCCTCTACCGGCCGTGACATCAACTGGGACATGAAGCGTCTGGAAGGTTACCGCAACTTCTGTAACAAACTTTGGAACGCCAGCCGTTACGTGCTGATGAACACCGAAGAGCAAGATTGCGGCATGAACGGCGGCGAGATGACCTTCTCAAATGCCGATCAGTGGATCGAGTCTCAGTTCCAACAAGCGGCCAAAGACTTTAACACCCACCTCGACAACTACCGTCTCGATATGGCGGCGGGCGTCTTGTATGAGTTTATCTGGCATCAATTCTGCGATTGGTACTTGGAGCTGACCAAGCCGGTGCTGTGGAAAGGTGACGACGCACAACAGCGTGCCACCCGTTATACCTTGATCACCGTGCTGGAGAAAACCTTGCGTCTGGCGCACCCTGTGATCCCTTACATCACCGAAGCGATCTGGCAGAGCGTTAAACCGCTGGTAAACGGCGTGGAAGGCGACACCATTATGCAGCAGCCTCTGCCGCAATTTGATCAAAGCCACGTGAACACCCAAGCGTCAGAAGATATTGAGTGGGTGAAGCAGTTTATCGTCAGCATCCGTAACCTACGTGCTGAGTACGATATTGCGCCAAGCCAACCGCTTGACGTAATGCTAAAAGCCGCCGATTCACGTGATGCTGATCGTGCGAGCAGCAACAGCACCACCTTAAACGCACTGGCCAAACTGGGCAGTTTCAAGGTACTGGACGGCAGCGAAACGCTACCGGCCTGTGCGTCTGCCTTGGTTGGCAGCGCTGAGATCTTGATCCCAATGGCGGGCTTGATTGATAAAGATGCCGAACTGGCGCGTCTGGACAAAGAGATCGCCAAAATCGAAGGTGAGATCAAGCGTGTTGAAGGTAAGCTTGGCAATGAAGGCTTTGTCGCTAAAGCGCCCGAAGCCGTGGTAGCGAAAGAGCGTGAAAAGCTCGATGGCTATCGTGACACCTTAACCAAGCTCGGTGAGCAAAAGGTCACCATCGCTGCGTTATAGTTCATCGGTCTTACCGATACCCTGTGATAAGCCACGCCAATCGGCGTGGCTTTTTTTATGCCCAACACCAGCACACAATTGGCTTGGTTACTTTCTCAACGGTTGTTGTACCAGCACTGATCGCCTTTGATAGCCCTTCTCTATCTAAAAGATAGTGAGAACCGTTTTTATTTATCGACATGAACCGTACATACTGTCATTGTTGATTAAACGCGTGTTGCCGCGAAGGAGCTACACCATGAAAAAGACACTCAGTTTTGCCGCTATCCACTTTTCGATCGCCTTTACGGTCGCGTATGTGCTCACCGGCGATATCATTTTAGGTAGCTTAATTGCCATGACCGAGCCAACGGTCAACACGGGTGCCTTTTACCTTCATGAAAAAGTGTGGAAACTAAGCCGTCAAGCGCGTCCGGTGATTAAAACCGCCAGCTTTGCGGTGATCCACTTTAACGTCGCTTTCTTGGTCGGCTATTTGATCAGCGGTGATTGGTTAGTCGGTGGTGCATTAGCGCTGGTTGAGCCAAGCATCAATACATTGGCTTACTTTTTCCATGAAAAAATCTGGCAGCGCCGTCATGGGGTAAAACCCGCGCCGGTGCACCTTGGCCACCACCACTAAAACCACACCGGGGATAGTGACGCCGAACAACGCGCAATGATCGCCGCCTTGCCTGTATCGCGATTGAGTTGTGAAAGCCATCTCAGTGAGATAGATTGTCGATAAATCTATTATCCGGAGTGTATTAATGGCTAAGGATTGCCCCCAAAATTTACGCAAGGCTGACTCACACGCCCCTGCGTCCCTCGACGTGCGCTTAATTGCGCCGAGCGATAACCCTGCCATTGCCGATGTCATTCGTCGCGTCTCTGCCGAACATGGTCTTAGTGCCGATGCCGGATTTAGCGTGGCCGATCCCACCCTCGATTATCTCAGCGAACAATATACGCACCCGCATGCCGCCTATTGGGTGATTGAAGCAGATAGAGTGATCCTCGGCGGTGGTGGTGTCGCCCCTTTGCCTGGGCACGATGGTGTGTGTGAACTACAGAAGATGTACTTTCTGCCAGCATTACGCGGCAAAGGCATCGCAAAGCGGTTAGCCGTCAAGGCGATGGATACGGCGCGAGAATGGGGCTATCAGCGCTGCTACCTCGAGACCACCGCCAACCTCACCGCCGCCATTGCCTTATATCAGTCACTCGGTTTTGTGCCGTGTCCTAGGATGGGAAACACCGGTCACGACAGCTGTGAAGTCACCATGATAAAGGTGCTGTAAACAAGTTCAGGCAAATAAAAAGCCACGCTAACGTGGCTTTTTGAGGCTTACTGATGCGAGTAAATTTACTCGCTTTCTGGGCTTTCTTCGTCTTCATCCGACTCGAAATAGGTACCCCAGCCGTCGTAATCAATGTTGTGCTTGTCGGCCAACGCCACCAACTTTTCTACCTGCTCATCAATGCGTTCGGCATTCAAGGCGGTTTCCATGACCGCATCAAAGCAAACAATCGTGCCGCCCTCTTCCAGCTCGAGCTCTTCAGCCTCTGCTACCTCAAAGCCCATTTTAAAGGCCTCGACCGCCGCATCTTCCAGCGCCGCAAAGGTATCGGCACATAAATGGTGCTCAATGGTATATAACGCATCCGGATCACTGCCGTCAGCGAGAAGCTCCTCGATAATCATGCGCGTTTCTTGGTGTTGTTGTTCAATCAGTTCAGCCTGTGACATAAGCGCGACTCCAGAAAATGAATACGGGCGCAATATGGCACGGTTTCGGCAAAAATGCCACGTTCGCTCACCGCGAAGCTGACGATAAAACCGCCAAGTTGATGAATTTTCTGTGACCTTGCTAGTTTGGCGAGATTGTTAGTGATTTGTAACATTGACCTCCCCTCGGAAGGTTGTCATTATTCGACCATCCAAGGAGGACATGAGACACGCCCACCCTGTGCAAACGGCCCGCATTCCCACCTTATCGGTGAGCACACATCCCGGATGTGCAAGGCGCTGTTTGTCTCATTGCCTGGCCCGTATTAAGGAAAAAGAGGACCTACCATGAGTGAGTTTTACGTTGGATCCGAAGTTGGGCAACTGAAGCGCGTTCTGCTTCATCGCCCTGAACGAGCGTTAAACCACCTAACGCCATCTAACTGCCACGATTTGTTGTTTGATGATGTTCTGGCGGTAGAGCGTGCCGGCGAAGAGCATGATATGTTCGCCCGCACACTCACGGATCAAGGCGTGCAGGTGCACCTACTGCACGACTTACTGGTTGAGACATTAGCCGAACCTGATGCCAAGCAATGGCTGCTCGACACCCAGCTCAACCAATACCGTCTTGGCTATCAATTTGCCAACGATGTGCGCGCCTACATGGCCGATATCGACCACAACACGCTCGCGGACATTCTGCTCGGTGGCTTAAGCTATATCGATTTACCCGTGCAATCATCCTCGATGATGCAAGCGATGCACGACAAAACCGACTTCGTGATTGAGCCGCTGCCCAACCATCTGTTTACCCGCGATACCTCCTGCTGGGTGTATGGCGGCGTCTCACTCAACCCAATGGCGAAATCCGCCCGCCAGCGAGAGACCAATCACTTGCGCGCCATTTACCGCTGGCATCCTGAGTTCGCGCAAAGCCAATTTGTCAATTACCTCGGTGATGAGGTCCGCGATTACGACAACGCCGCGATTGAAGGTGGCGACGTGCTGGTCATTGGCCGCGGCGCGGTCTTGATTGGCATGTCCGAGCGCACCACGCCTCAAGGGGTTGAACAGCTAGCGCGTAGCCTACTGTTTAGCGGTCAAGCCAAAGAAGTGATTGCGGTGCAATTACCGAAAAACCGCTCATGCATGCACCTGGATACCGTGATGACCCACATGGATATCCATACTTTCTCAGTCTACCCCACGGTGATGCGCCCTGATTTGCCTTGCTGGCGCTTAACCCGTAAAGGGGAAGACAGCCTTAACGTGGAAGCACAGTCTTGCTACCTCACCGCGATTGAAAAAGCGCTGGATGTCGGCCCGTTAAACATCATTACTACCGGCGGCGACAGCTATGCCGCCGAGCGTGAGCAATGGAACGATGCCAACAACGTGCTGACCGTGCGTCCAGGCGTCGTGATTGGCTACGAAGGCAATACCTACACTAATGAAAAATATGATAAAGCCGGCATTAAAGTGCTCTCTATTCCCGGCGACCAACTCGGTCGAGGCCGAGGCGGTGCACGCTGCATGAGCTGTCCGCTAGAACGCGACGACATTTAAGCACTCAACACCGCCAGTGCAATGCTGGCGGTTCTCTCCCCACGCTCTTCTCTCCCACCTTTTACCGTCTGCTATCGTGTTTATGGCTTACCCGCACGGCCTACAACATTGATGGTTCTTTTCCCACTCCCTCTCATCGCTTCATTTCACCAATCAATCAGTTACGGTTAAAACTGCCAACATTCATACCGATTGATTACTGGAAATCTCATTCTTTTTCATTAGTGAGTATTTACTCCAATTCCAAAAATGACTAATTTCGCATTAGAGTTTCAGTTTTTTTGTGAACTGTACTCACAGCTCTTTTTATTTGAGATAGCGTGTTTAAAGACAAGCATCGCAAGATACAAAGCGTTAGCCCTAGCTAACGTCAGTTGGACATAACGAAAAGGAAATGCGATGAATAAAAAAATACTGATCTCGCTGCTATTCGCCGGCCTTTCTCAGGTTTTCACCCCCGCTTTTGCCGGTAGCGCAGATAACAACGTGGTAGAGATAAAACGCGACACCGCCAAACAACTCAGCCAAGACTATGCGCAAATTGCCCCAACGCTACAGCGCAATATTAATAGTTATGGCTTAAATGCTCCCTTGTCGGCACTGACACAGCCTCAAGCGCGTAGCTCACGCAGCAAACGCAGCCTGGATACTCAGCTGCACAGCGCTGACCGTGCATTGCGTGAGGCGCAAGGCGTCGAAGACGTCGCCGACCAACTGCTCGAAGTACGCTTAGCCGACCCAAGCATGCTCGCGCGTTGGCAAGCCGGCCAAGCGCCTTTGTTTGCCTTTGAGCCGGCCGGTGATGAAAAAAGCTGGACCCAGATTGAGGCCTTTGACACTGAGGGCAACACCCACTGGCTAGACGTCTATCAAATGCCTGACCGCCCCGTGTTAGTGATTGATACGGACGGCAAAGCGGCATTAAAAGCCGGATTGGAAGTGATGCGTCGCACCTTGGCGGAGCAGAACCCTGCACCACGGATGCGTCGTAGTGCACGCATGATGGCACAAGCCCCAGCCCAACCCATTGACACCACAGTGCTAAAAACCATCCGCCTGGCCGACGATAAAGAACCGTGGATCTCCGGCGCAGCAGAAGTGTATGCCATTGTCACCGGTGTGAACCCAAGCCGTGACGAACCGACGCTCGACATTGTCGATATGCCGTATTTGGATTACGACAAAACTACCTATTACCCCAACCAAGTGATGATCCATTGGGATCGTTATCGCTGGGGCGCGGCAGACGTGATCTTAATGGAGCAAGACGACGGCACCAACTACAAAGAGCTGGCGCTGAAACTTAACGAGGTGGCGAGCGACATCCTAGCCGCGATCCCCGACTTGGAAGCGCAAGCCTATGGCGTGGTCACGCAAATCACCGGAAAAATCATCGAAGCCATCCCCGACGGCTGGCTGACCAACGATGATGACTTTGTTGATGTGTACTACACCCTGCTTAAAGGCCGTGCATACCCAGACCAATACGGCGCCGGCGGCAATGCCATGGCAACCTGGGAGCCACTGACCATTGAGCCGACTCAATAACACAGGCTTGGTTTCATTGAGTGAGATAAACAAAACGCAGCCGTAGGGCTGCGTTTTTTCACTGTGACTTTACTGCCCTGGATCTCTATTACTCGTTCCCACGCTCCTGCGTGGGAATGCATACTGAGCTCGACCCCTGAACAGAAGTCGTGACAAAATCATCAAGCCGCACTTGTCGAGTTTGGTTACTCTGATTCTGCTGAACGGATCCCTGTTCTTACACGATCTAACACCGTGGCCAATGTTAGTTGGCCACTACAATGACAAAATTTATACATCGATGGTGCCATTGGCGTAGGTGACACAAGCCCCGGTAAGATGTCAACTATGATGCATTATGCCACCTGGGCGCCAGTTGCACTGCGCCTGTTACGTTTGGCGCCAATTTTATCCACGATGTCGGATGGCGCGCGGCGGAAATCACACCCAGCTTGCGCGATCGAGAAGGCGCTTATGCCGACCTACGCGTACTTTAACGTCGGTGATGTCATTGGCGACGATTACTCGTTCCCACGCTCCTGCGTGGGAATGCATACGAGATTTGAACCATGAACTGAAATCGTTACAAAACCATCAAGCCGAACTTGTCGAGTTTGGTTACTCTGCATTCGCCATTAAAGAAGCTCACTCATTTCAGGAACACTGTCGGCTTGCGTTAGCAAGTATTCACACTCTGTTTGGATGAGTGACACACACAGCTTTATGTGTTCACGTTCCCCATCGTCGATTCCTTGAGCTTCGGTCAGGTCAATCGCTTCCTTCAGCGCATTTTTTATAGCACCAACGGTTTCTACCATTATGGCCGCCATTTTGGTGCCTGAATAACCCAGCAGAGCGCCGAATTCAGCTAAATCATAGCTGGTGATAGGACGTTGGAAGTTGCCTTTCCGCCGATTTTGAAAGTCTTCACTTTCCCAATCGCCAATCGACATTGCAAAATATTGCGGGATACTGGCGGCTCGCCCCTCATCAGCAGACAATTTACCACTTCGCGAATTGCGCTTTGCTCCCTCTTGAGCAATAGCTTCTATGTTCACTAAATCATAAAAAGGGGTCAGCTCTAGGCCTTTAGGGGTGACGAAGAAGCTAATATTTTTACCATGAGCATCATAGTTTAGCGTTGCGAGATTAAAGAGCATCCATTGGGTAAGCTTTAGGTTGGTGGTTACCGTGTCTATGGTTTTGACGCTCAGTAGACGCGGGAAAGAAACGCCATCGCGCATATACACGCCATCGCCGTCATCCCCATTCTGACGGTCGTATTTATAACCTGGAGGTAAGTCAGTTGCCTGACAGCCATCAATCACATGTTTTCGTTGAACGACATCACGAATCGCGATATAGGCTCGATCGAACCGCTCTATGATCAGTGTCCTCGTCTTCCCAATGCGAGTTAACTCAACATTAGCGACGTCCAAACATGCCGTACCAATGACATCCATCCCTACTATTACTTCCGACACCTTTTCGCTGAATTATCCAAGCAGTCACCATCGGATGATATACCAGATCTGATACCATGGTGTGTGGCTCTCAGTGATGTCGAGTAGGCGCTCACCGGTTTATTAACCGTTTACTGAATTACGCCTCCTAATATCGATGATGCGGCAGTTGGTTCACTATCTATAACTGGCGTTGACAAGGGTAGTGCCCTTAAAGGCTATCGGCTAAGAGGTAAACCAACAGGAAATGAAAAAAGGGCCGTGCTACGGTACAGCCCTCTCTCTATCGTCACATTACTTCATGTTTACATTTACCCCAAGCAATTAGTGTCTTTTGGCTTTGGTCAAATGCCAACCTTCACCGTGCTTGCACTTATAAATTTCTAACTCAATGCCTTGCTCTTCGTAAATGATATTGGCTCTTAGCCTGGCTTCTTTACTTGTAGGGTATGAATTTTTGTACTCCCCGATAGCGGAAGTGCATCTGGAGCACTTTTTACTAGGAGTAAGCCTAGACTTTGGAGATAAATGCCATTGCCTGCACTACTTCTCGCATTTATAGGGTGCTAGATCATTCCCATATACATTTCTAGAGTATTTAGCGGCAACTTGTGCCTCAAATTCCGTATAGTAAACACTTAGAGGCTTTCCGGACACTTTCCCTAGGCACGTCTCACTTTTCATATCAGCACCTCATCAGAGACGTTGAACATGTTTTTAGCATGGTAACGAGACTTAAAACGATTACAATTGAAGTTTACTTGGTTCAATGCCGTCTCTACACCTACATCGGTAATACGTTCACTGTAAATATAGCCAGACATACCACTATTGTTTTGATAAAAACGTCCGTTTGGGTCAATCATCAAGTATGACTCAGTCATTGTGTTGTTTGACTCAGGAGAGATTGGTAAGCCCTTACCTAAATGTTTCTCAACAAACCGACGAAACTGATCATCTGAAATTAACAGTTCGTGCTTATATGTAGGCATCACCTGAAGCACTTTCCATTTGTCTACTGCTATGCTGGAAATTAGATGAGTAAAGTCTTCTTCACAGTTTAGAGCGTTTACAACGGTGTTAATTTTCGTCTTCAATCCTTTTTGGGTGTGCGATAGAAGTTGTAGTGCAAGCTGAAGTTCATATTCGTTTAGTGAATTGCCTCTTCTGTCAATGCGACCTAACTCTCTTCTAACGGAGGATTGTTGACTATCGAAGCTGATACCAATCATATCCAGTGTATTAACGGGTAATTCGAAACGCTGCCTTAACAGGTAGCTACCGTTAGTAATGATTGAAGTTTGGAATCCTTTCTGTTTAGCCATTACTAAAGCAGTAGAGAACGCGCTACCTAGCATCATTGGCTCACCACCAGCAAAATTTAAACGTACATCCTGGTAACCAAGCATTCTTTTGATCTCTGGGTTACCATGAATGAAATAGTTAGCTAGTTTGTCGAGCAGTTGTTCAATAGAGCTCAATGAGCGATGAATCTCATTGGGTTTTCCCCACTTAGCAAAGCAATAGGTACAGTTATAGTTGCAAGCCTCTGTTATGTGCCAGTTAATTACGAGTTCGTTTAACTGCCTAGAGGTTATTCTATTTATTGTGTTGGCGTTAGCAACACCGTGAGTTACTTTTGGCATACGTATACTCCTTGACGGGCCTACAATCGTAGGCCGTAAAGTTTTTACATGGCGGACGGCAAGCGTCGAGGTAGGAGCATCGGGCTCCAGTACACCAAGATGGGATAAATTTAATGTAGTTTATGGGTTACGCATTAAGTTGCGTCTGGTTTTGAGGGCATCCTCATAATTTATTTTCATACCGAGATTTTGTCGCTGGCAGATAAGTAACCACCATTCAGCTGCAATAATACCTCGCTTCAAATCTGCGATAGTAGAGTTCTTTTTTTTGTTTCTTCGGACAGCTTTGTAACATTCATTTGCGACTGCACGTACATCCGGATCAGGATCTGACTGTTTGATGAAATACACTGCTTTATGAACTTTGCCGTCAAGATCAATCCCTAACTCAGTTAGTGCCTTTAAGTACCCTTGCCGCCAAACTGAAGATCGTTCAACTATTTGTTCAACTTCGTATTGTTTATCACACGCTTTTTCGCCTTTGCGAAGACGTAAACGGCTCAGACAAAACTCAGCCAATTCGTGGGTACAAGCTATAAAGGGCTGCGATAATTTTTTTTCATGGTTTTCTGGCGCTTCGCCCAAATTGATGACGTGATTATTATCAAAAATTTTCTTAGCAAGGTCGCTAATAGGCTCATACCACTGATTCGTACTCGTATTGAAGGAACGACCTCGTAACGAAATCGTCTCATCAGCAAAGGAGCTTGAATAAGAACGCATTAACAACATACGATGACGAAAAGATTTGCTTGGCTGTACTTTGTCTAGGCTTTCCAATAAAACCCTGAGCAGGTCACTATAATTGAGAGGTGCTTCTGTCTCGTCAGATTTAGAGACCTCCCCTCTCAAAACACCAATACTTTTATCAATATATGGAGTTAGATTTTCACCATCACCATATAGATAATCAATAGCAGTAGTCGTCCATTCAGGGATTAACCTCTTTGGAAAATTAACTTTTTCAGGAAGCCCTCGAAACAGTTCGCGCCACCATTCAGAACAGGCGGAATAGAACTCAGAAGAGACTCCCCTTCTTGCAGGGGCATGAGCCGATAAAATGCGAAGTTGCTTCTCAATTTCTAACTCATTTATATTCGCCAAGAAAAGATCTTTCCAGGTAGCAAAAAAAGTTTCGCATACCCATTTTTCAGAGCTACTAGATAATTCTGGCGCTCTTTGCTTGTCGCCCAAAATGCGGTCAAAGTCTTGCTGGATCGACCATCCTATCCAAGTTTCTAATTGCTGTGAGCTCAATTGAGAACATAATGCTTCCAGCTCGTTGTTGCGACGAATGTCCAGTTCTTCATGACGTAGTGTCTCCCAATCAAATTCTCTGTAGAAATCATGGGATATATGGTTAAAGTACCGGTCAACTTGCTGAGCCCATTGTTCAAGTTCTGAGCCAGAAGCATTATCTAAGTTAAAACTTAGAATCAAAACCTTCTCAAGCTCCTGCTTTGTATTGTTGAGCCAGTTAGTTAGAGACCTTTTGACCTCTTCGTCATCAAAGTCTTTCTGCCAAATTAGTAACTCAAGCCGTTCCCATGGCGTCTCCCCAAAAGAACTATATAAGTCACAAGAAATGCGTCCCATTTCTACATCATGTTTTAGCCATTTGTGTAAGAATTCTAGGCCTAGTCGAATTGATTGAGCATGTTCGCAAGTAATACTAGAATCATCTTTTGATGAAGCTAGCGATAGTATTCCTTTAAATAAGCTCGAGTCGTCTGAGCGGTATCTTAAGCTATCAAACGGTGGAGCAATAAGGCACAAACAATCCCAAAGAGTGTCCAGTCTCTCACTTCTATTGAGGGAACAAAACGCATCATCATTGAAAAATGATTTGGTGAAAAAAAACTTATCTCCATAGAGATATCGAGCAAACCAACCATATGATCCAACGCGTTTTTCTATTCCCGCTTTATAGAAGCGGTAAGGAGAGGTTGGAAAATATGTGTTCGCTACGTCAGTCAAAAACTTGAATAGTGATGACTCTCTATAGGAATCGTCAGCAGAAAATGGCTGTAACCGAAAACGAATGTTTATATTTTGGCAAAACGCTAGCGCTACGCACTTTTCTGGTTCGGAGTTCTGCTCGTTAGCGGTAGTCAAAGCATCTTCAAGGCTCGATGAGTTATAAAAGACATCAATCCAGTTTTCTGAAAAGTGTTTAATCAATAACGTTCGGTAATTTCCTTGAATTTCAAATTCATCTAGTGCTTGCAAGAAACGTTCAACGGGGTCTTTTTTTTCATCGAGGGGACGATTGCCAAATGGCGCATCTATCCTGCACATAGTTTTCTCCAATAAAAATGGGAGTTAGGTTTCACATGTAGAATTTACCGGAGCAGTGTCCGGATTTGCAGCTGAAACCTCCCGTGCAATAGAGGGGAGCGGAAAAGTGAGTAACGTACTCGGTAGCCGACTGCAGTTTAGTCCAAAAAAATCCTAAGTGAATTTCTTTATAGTGTCAATACCTTGAGGAGAGAATACGAAAAGACGAGCATTCTAATCGGCGTTTGAAAGCTCACCATCAAGTAGTGAGCTATGGTCAAATCTGGTGTATGATATCCAAAGTTGTGCCCTGCTGATTTCCCTCAGGCTTGCGAACACCATCTCGGAATTCCCCCCCCTTTGATAACGTCCGCGAGCAGCGTAAATCCTCTCAGTCTTCGCCAATTTGCCTCGGCAGTTCTAACAGTTTGCAGGCCATTAATAGCGTAGTTTCCCGGCTCCCACAACTCTTCGTCTTATTGGTTATCAACCTCACCCTCGCGAACATTGACTCGATCGGGTTCGTCGTTCGGATGTAACGGAAGTTGTACCCGTTCCTTGTTTGACTCAACATCAGCAGGCACAAAAAAGGCGTAGTAGGTACTAACCTGCTACGCCTTGCTATGACTGGTGGCCCCTCCCAGACTTGAACTGGGGACCAATCGATTATGAGTCGACTGCTCTAACCACTGAGCTAAGGGGCCGAATGGATTGGGATTATAGGGGAAGGCAAACAGGGTGTCTAGTTGTAAGGGGGGTCAATTCAGTATGGTTTTTGAGCACTTAGCGCAGTGGTGGCAAAACAAGCGCCGCCAGTGTGACGGCACTCATGCTTTGCTTACTGAGTTCTGTGACACCACTTACTGCATGGCGGGGTCTTCGCTGTTGTCATCGGCGGGCCAGGTTTCTTCTTCCGGTGGCCAGGCGCTGTTGTCGTCTTCTGGTATTGGCTGGGTGTCGCAATCCGTGCCACCTTCAGGGCAGGTTACCGCTGGCTGGCCGTCTGCAGGCTGCATAGGCTCGTCATTCGCCATTGCCGGGCCCGCTAGGCCAACTATCATCATCAGTGCGCTCAGAGTCAGTGCTTGGTTGTGTGTTTTCATGGTGTTCTCCTTCCTAATAGTGTCGTTGCCCTTGAGGACAGAAACACTATCTCGCACTCGTCGCACTGGCCTGTCATTCCCTCGCTATAAGGCGGTAAAAGGATTGTGTCGTTTGTCGCCAATTTATCAGCATTGTCAGTCCTTGATTAAATCCCCCTCCTGCGGTCAGAAAACCTTCAAAACGGTGTGTTAATGGTTAATTGATGGCCTTTACGCTCGGTTTTGTCGCTTGCATCTTGTTGACACGCACTTTACTATCAGAGAATAATTAAACATAAATATCGATTTAATATTCAATTTAGCGCATTATTTAGGGATAAATATGAAAAGCGACCTCTACCAGCAATCACTGCTCACCTTACTCGACTTGTCACCTCAGCAAATCCACGATCTGATTGATGATGCCGCCGTCCTTAAAGCGGCCAAAGCCTGTGGTGAGGAAACCCCACAGCTGACGGGCAAAAACATTGCGCTGATTTTTGAGAAAACCTCAACCCGCACCCGCTGTGCGTTTGAAGTGGCGGCGTTTGATCAAGGCGCACAAGTCACGTATCTCGGCCCCAGCGGCAGCCAAATTGGCCATAAAGAGACCATGAAGGACACCGCGCGGGTGTTAGGGAGAATGTACGATGGCATTCAGTATCGTGGGTTTGGTCAAGAGGTGGTGGAAACCTTAGCCGCCCATGCTGGTGTGCCGGTGTGGAATGGCCTTACCGATGACTTTCACCCCACTCAAGTGCTGGCGGATTTACTCACCATGCAAGCGCACAGTGACAAGCCGCTCAATCAAATCGCCTTTGCGTATTTGGGTGATGCGCGCAATAACATGGGCAATTCGTTGATGGTGGGCGCGGCCAAAATGGGGATGGATTTACGCTTGATTGGTCCTAAAGCCTATTGGCCTGAGGCGGATTTGATTGCCACCTGCCAAGATATTGCCGCCAGTACTGGAGCAACGATCACACTCACGGAAGATACGGCGGCGGTGAAAGGCTGTGATTTTATTTATACCGACATCTGGGTGTCGATGGGCGAGCCAGAATCGGTTTGGGTGCAGCGGGTGGCAGATCTCACGCCTTATCAAGTCAACCCCGGTTTGATGGCCGCTACCGAGAACTCAGATGCCAAGTTCATGCACTGCTTGCCCGCGTTTCATAATGACGAGACCGGCGTGGGTAAACAAATTGCCGATCAATACGGGCTCAATGGCCTGGAAGTGACCGACGCGGTATTTGAATCAGCGCAATCGATCGTCTTTGATCAAGCCGAGAACCGCCTCCATACCATCAAGGCTGTGATGATTGCCACACTCGTCAAAGCAAGCGCGTAAACGATTGCACTTTTGCTTGCACAGCACAAATAGGGGCGTATAATTCGGCCAGATTTCACTACACGGCCAGAAGTTATGTTGGTTATTCCACCCACAAACAGCGATTTATCCGCCCCATCGCGGGACGGCATTCGCATTGGTCGTGATCGTAAAAGCCTCCGTTTCGGAGGTTTTTTTTTGCCTGTAGCACACTGCAAAGAAAGGGACTCGCGTTATGGCCAATACGCTTTATCACAAACATATTATTTCCATTCCCGAGCTCAGCCGCGACGAGCTAGAGTTAATCGTTGCCACGGCGGGCGAACTTAAAGCCCGCCCGAACCCGACGCTGTTAAAAAATAAAGTGATTGCTAGCTGCTTTTTTGAAGCGTCAACCCGCACTCGGTTGTCCTTTGAAACCGCGATTCAGCGCCTTGGCGGCTCGGTAATTGGCTTTCCCGACGGCGGCAATACCTCGTCAGGCAAAAAAGGCGAAACCTTGGCTGATTCGGTCCGTGTGATTTCTTCTTACGTTGATGGCTTTGTCATGCGTCACCCAAAAGAAGGCGCTGCGCGATTAGCGTCGGAGTTTTCTGAAGGCGTGCCGGTGGTGAATGGTGGCGACGGCGCAAATCAGCACCCGACCCAAACCTTGCTCGATTTGTTCTCGATTTACGAAACCCAGGGCCGCTTGGATAACTTAAATATCGCCATGGTGGGAGATCTCAAATACGGCCGTACCGTGCATTCGCTGACCCAGGCGTTATCAAAGTTCGAGGGCAACCGCTTCTTTTACATCGCCCCGGATGCACTCGCCATGCCAGAGCACCTGCTTGATGAGCTTGCCGCGGGCGGCCACCCGTATAGCCTACACAGTAGCATTAGCGATGTGGTGCCTGAGTTAGATGTACTTTACATGACACGGGTGCAAAAAGAGCGCTTTGATGAGTCAGAATACGCCCACATTAAATCAGCGTTTATTTTAAGTGCCGGCATGCTGCGTGATGCCAAGCCGAATATGAAGGTGATGCATCCGCTGCCACGCGTGGATGAAATTACCGTTGATGTCGATAAAACCCCGCACGCGTATTACTTTGAGCAAGCAGAAAATGGGGTGTATGCCCGAGAGGCTCTACTCGCGCTGGTGTTAAATGAACAGGTTGAAGGAGTTGCAATATGAGCACGGATAATAAACTACAAGTCGAAGCGATCTGCCACGGCACTGTGATTGATCATATCCCCGCGCACATTGGCTTTAAGATCTTAAACCTGTTTCAAATGCATGGTAGCGATCAGCGGATCACTATTGGTTTGAATCTGCCTTCGTCGGCGCTCGGCAGTAAAGATTTGATCAAAATCGAGAACGTGGTGATCAGCGAAGATCAAGCCAGTCAGCTTGCCCTGTACGCGCCACAGGCAACGGTGAATCAAATTGAAGATTATCAAGTGGTCGCCAAGCTGCCGCTGACATTGCCTGAGGTGATTCAAGGGGTGTTTAGCTGCCCAAACTCTAACTGCATTACCCATGGCGAGCCGGCTGTCGATAGCTCATTCCGAGTGCTCACGGAGGCCGACGATGTGAAGCTCTGCTGCAAGTACTGTGAGAAGGTATTCTCACGCGAGATCATGACCGAGCGTCACTAGTCTTCGCTGTCTAACCCTAGTGCGAGGGTGCTCGGTTGCGGGCGCGCTTGCACTGCGCCTGCCGCGCGCGTAACACATAAAAAACCAGCATCGAGGTGCTGGTTTTTGTCATCGTTTAACCTGCCAAGTGGTTATTTCACCACGGTAAGCGTCGGCTTGCCTTTTTTACTCGGCGCCGCTGGCGCTTCTGGTTCGTCATCGGCCTGCGGCAGTGCGTCTGGATCGTCAACACTGTCAACAGAGACAAGCGATGGCTCGTCCTCTTCGGTCGGTGCCGGCTCGAACGTCTCGTCCTCGAACATCTCGTCATCAGCGTTGGCGTAGGCAGGCTCCATTTCAAACATGGTCCCGGCGCCATTTTCACGCGCATACAGTGCAAGCACGGCTGCCATTGGCACCATCACTTGCTGCGGTTTACCGCCAAAGCGCGCGTTAAAACACACATGCTCGTTACTGAGTTCAAGATTACCGACTGCTCGCGGGGCGATGTTCAGTACAATTTGCCCGTCTTTAACGTAATCAAACGGTACTTGCGTTCCTGGTAAGGTCGCATCGACCACAATGTGTGGCGTGAGATCGTTGTCCAGTAACCAGTCGTAAAACGCCCGAACCAAATAAGGACGGCGCGGTGTCATGGCAAATTCAGATGTAGACATTATTGACCTGTTAGTCGCATTTCACGTTCAGCTTCTGTCAGTGAGGCGAGAAACGAATCACGCTCAAACAGACGCGTCATGTAGTCTTTGACTTGCTTCGAGCCCTGACCGGTCAGTTCGATACCCAGTGCAGGTAAACGCCATAAAAGTGGCGCTAAGTAGCAATCAACAAGGCTAAATTCTTCACTTAAGAAGTAAGGATCTTCGGCAAAGACAGGCGCCAGAGCCAGGAGCTCTTCACGTAATTGCTTACGGGCTTTATCCGCCTCATCCGCACTGCCCTGCATGATCTGATCCACCAAGGTATACCAGTTACGCTTAATGCGATACATCATCAAGCGGCTTTGTGCACGCGCGACAGGATAAACCGGCATCAATGGCGGGTGAGGGAAACGCTCATCCAAGTATTCCATGATGATGTCTGCGTTATACAGCGCTAACTCACGGTCAATCAAGGTTGGAACAGAGTTATAAGGATTTAAGTCAACCAGATCTTCTGGCAGATTATTCGGATCCACCAGCTCGATTTCTACACTGACACCTTTCTCTGCGAGGACGATGCGTACCTGATGACTATATAAATCAGATGCGTCAGAGAATAACGTCATCACCGAGCGTTTATTGGCAGCAACAGCCATCAACCCCTCCAGGATGTTCAATATCAATAGAAAGCAATGGGGACTCAAAGCCCCCATTGCGGATTAGCAACACACTAGATTAACCGATCAGTGCACATCGCGCCAATATTCTTTCTTGAGGAAGTAAGCCAAAATCAAGAATACCACGAAGAAACCGATCACCCACCAACCGAGTTGCTGGCGCTCAAGCTTCACCGGCTCACCGGAATACTCGAGGAAATTGACCAAGTCTCGGACGGCATTATCATACTCGCCCTCACTCAGCTCGCCATTGCCGTCAGACTGCAGGCCGACAAATTCCTCAACCGGCTCACCATCCACCATGCGTGTTTCGTACACTTTACGTGGGGTGCCTTGAAGCTCTTCAAGCACATGCGGCATGCCCACGTTAGGGAATACCGTATTGTTCACGCCAAACGGACGCGATGGGTCAACATAGAATGAACGCAGATAGGTATAGAGCCAGTCAGTACCACGTACACGCGCGACCAGCGTCAAGTCAGGCGCTGGCGCACCGAAGTACTGTGCACCCGACTCTTGACTCATGGCGTTAGTCATTAACTCACCATAGTCCGCATTCTTGTCGACAATCAGGTGTTCTTCCATCAAGTCTTGTGGAATGTTCAGATCTTCTGCGACACGCTGATAGCGCTGATACTGCGTGGCATGACAGCCGAAGCAGTAGTTCATGAACATTTTTGCGCCACGTTGCAATGAGGCTTTGTCCGTTAAATCGTTGTTGGCGTCGTCCAAGTGAACGTTACCGCCCGCGGCCATTGCCAAAGAGGGCAACAGCGCGCACAAGATTACAATCCATTTTCTCATTTGAATGTCACCCTCTCTGGTAGCGGTTTTGTTGCCTCATTTTTGCTGTAGAAGAACAACAGCACAAAGAACATGAAGTAACAGAAGCTGAAGATCTGCGCCAGCAAGGTGTACGTTGGAGTCGCTGGCAACGCGCCCAGAATGCCGAGAGCTACAAACGCAATCACAAATTGCACAATGTTTGCCAAGTGCAGTTTGCTACGGTAGCGATACGAACGCACGCGACAACGATCTAACCATGGCAACAAGAACAGCACCACAATCGACGCACCCATGGCGATAACACCAATCAGCTTGTCAGGAATCGCACGCAAAATTGCATAGAAGGGCGTGAAGTACCAAACCGGAGCAATATGCTCAGGGGTCTTCAGCGGGTTCGCGGCCTCAAAGTTCGGTGGCTCAAGGAAGTAACCGCCCATCTCAGGGTTAAAGAAAATCACATACGCGAACAAGATACCAAACACACCCACGCCAATGAGATCTTTCACCGTGCCGTATGGATGGAAAGGAATCGAGTCGATGATCTTGTATTTTTTGGTGTAATCAGGGTGGAACGTAAACTGTGACTGCTGGCCATCGTCATCCGCTTCGCCTTTAGGCAGTTTGGTGTCGATACCATCTGGGTTGTTAGAGCCCACTTCGTGCAACGCTAGCACGTGCAACGCGACTAACAACAGCAAGACAATCGGCAAGGCTACCACGTGAAGCGCAAAGAAGCGGTTCAAGGTTGCGCCTGATACCACGTAATCACCGCGGATCCAAAGCGTTAAGTCATCACCAATCACAGGAATCGCACCAAACAAGGAGATGATAACCTGTGCCCCCCAGTAAGACATCTGTCCCCATGGCAGCAGGTAGCCCATAAACGCTTCTGCCATTAACACCAAGAAGATCAGCATCCCAAACAGCCACAGTAGCTCACGCGGCTTCTGGTACGAGCCATAAATGAGGCCGCGGAACATGTGCAGGTACACCACCACGAAGAACGCCGAGGCCCCAGTGGAGTGCATATATCGGAGCAGCCAACCGTACTCGACATCACGCATGATGTATTCAACAGAGGCAAACGCACCTTCCGCTGAAGGGTTGTAGTTCATGGTTAGCCAAATCCCGGTAACAATTTGGTTAACCAGAACAATCATCGCGAGCACACCAAACATATACCAGAAGTTAAAGTTCTTCGGCATTGGGTACTCGGTCATGTGCTTGCGATACGCATTCATCGCGGGAAGGCGTTTCTCAATCCAGTTAGCAAAACTTTCCATTACGCAGCCCCCTCATCTTGTCCCACCAGCACTCGCTTGTCGTCCAAGTACATATAAGGTGGAACGACCAGGTTAAGTGGTGCAGGTACGCCTTGAAAGACACGTCCAGCCATGTCAAATTTTGACCCATGACACGGACAAAAGAACCCGGCTTTCACTCCACTCACTTGCTCACTGAAGCTGTCTGGTAGATAGGTTGGTGAACAACCAAGATGGGTGCAGATACCAACCGCGACAAAAATTTCAGGTTTAATAGAGCGGAGCTGGTTGGTTGCATATTCCGGTTGTTGCGGCTGTGCTGATTGCGGATCGCGCAATTGGTCTTCAAAGCTTGAAAGCTCCTCAACCACGGCGTCGCTACGGCGCACAATCCACACAGGTTTTCCTCGCCACTCGACACGGATCATTTGTCCGTCTTGCAGCTTACTGATATCGACTTCGACCGGCGCGCCCGCCGCTTTGGCTTTCGCGCTTGGGTTCCATGACTTAATAAAAGGCACGGCAACTGCTACGGCCCCTAAACCGCCAACAACTGACGTCGTCGCAGTCAGGAAGCGGCGTCGGCCGGTATTCACTGGCGCATTGCTCATCCAACATTCTCCCATGTGCTCCCGCTTGGATTTTTATTTTGTCCTTTGCGTCCATGGAGCGTACGGCTTACTTAAAAACGAATATGTAATAACGGCTGACTGGGATCAGTTCGATTAAATCTTAGCTGCTATTACGTCGGCTAGATGATAGAGAAAACCCTACTTTTTGACAAGATAAAGCTACCTTTTTGTAACAAATGTGAGCGGTGTGCACAGAATTATGTAAAGGGTAATAAAAATGTTGGAAAGTGCGCGCTTATACACTGTTTTAAAAGGGAATAAAGAGGTAATGCCCTACCTTGTTACATCAGAAAAAATTGCATAAAAAAAGCCTGGCGTGAACACCAGGCTTTTTGTAGCAAATCTGACGATAACGTCGATTAACGCTTCGAGAACTGCGGGCTACGACGTGCTTTACGAAGACCCACTTTCTTACGCTCAACTTTACGCGCATCACGCGTCACAAAGCCAGCTGCACGTAGTGCAGGACGTAGTGACTCGTCATACTCCATCAAGGCACGAGTAATGCCGTGACGGATTGCGCCTGCTTGACCAGAGATACCACCACCAGAAACGGTGATGTACAGGTCAAGCTTCTCAGTCATTTCTACCAGCTCAAGTGGCTGACGAACAACCATGCGAGCGGTTTCACGACCGAAGTAAGTGTCGAGAGAACGCTTGTTGATCTCGATGTTGCCGCTACCCGGCTTGATGAAGACACGAGCTGCGGAGCTTTTGCGACGGCCGGTGCCGTAGTATTGTTCTGCCATTGCTTTATTCCTCTTAGATGTCTAGTACTTGCGGTTGTTGTGCCGCGTGCTTGTGCTCAGAACCTGCGTAAACTTTCAGTTTACGGTACATAGCACGACCTAGAGGACCGCGTGGCAACATACCTTTAACGGCTTTTTCAATCACCAGCTCAGGTTTTTGCGCGATCAGTTTTTCAAAGCTGATTGACTTGATGCCACCAATGTAGCCAGTGTGGCTGTAGTACATCTTGTCAGATTTTTTGCGGCCAGTTACAGCCACTTTTTCAGCGTTGATAACAACAATGTAGTCACCAGTGTCAACGTGAGGCGTGTACTCTGGCTTGTGCTTGCCACGCAGACGCGTTGCAATTTCAGTGGCCAGACGGCCTAGCGTTTTGCCTTCAGCGTCTACAACGAACCAGTCGCGTTTTACAGTTTCTGGTTTAGCAACGAAAGTTTTCATGCTAATAATTACCCGATTAATAAGTTTCACTTCAGGAGCCTAAGCTCCCACTGTTAAGCGTCCATACATCACCCCTTCGAGTGGTGGTACACCCGGCCAAAGCCTTTCAACAGTAACGGTGGGTCGCGAGATTATAGGGAAGAGTGGAGAAAAAATCACCTCCTTTTCGCAAAAAAATTCCGCCGTTTTTCTCAGTTGGTTATTGTTTGACTGTTCGCCAGCAGACAGCCTTAGGGCAAATGAGGTAATGCGAGATAGTCATGGCTTTGCATTTCAATCAGGCGTGACTGGCAACGCTTAAACTCAAACGCTAAACGGTCGCCATCATAGAGGCTATCGAGTGGCACCGCCGCTGAAATAATGAGTTTGACGCTACGCTCATAAAACTCGTCTACCAGCGCAATAAACCGACGCGCAGCATCGTCTTGTGTACTGTGTAATTGCGGCATGTCAGCGACTAATACCGTGTGATAAAGCTGCGCAATTTCCATGTAGTCGGTTTGACTGCGGGCGGACTGACACAGCTCAGCAAAACTAAAATGCGCCACGCCATCGCCATTTTCAATGGTCTGTAGCGGGCGGTTATTTACGTCTATCACTTGGTCGCGCTGCCCCCCTTCCCCATTGAGTTTTTTGAAATACGCCTGCATCGTCTCGGTAGCGGTATCGCCAAGCGGGTGATAAAAAATAGCCGCTTGGGTCAGAGTACGCAGGCGATAATCAACGCCTGAGTCAACATTGACTACCTCACAGTGCTGGTTGATTAAATCAATGGCGGGCATAAAGCGTGCGCGCTGTAACCCGTTCCAATACAGTTCATCAGGAACGATATTTGAGGTCGCGACCAAGGTGATCCCGCGGGCAAATAGCGCTTCCATCAGGGTCCCTAAGATCATGGCATCGGTAATGTCCGAGACAAAGAATTCGTCAAAACACAGCACGCGGGTTTCTTGTGCAAACTTATCGGCGATTTGCAGCAATGGATCCGCTTCGCCATCCAGTATTCTTAGCTCTTGATGTACCCGATGCATAAAGCGATGAAAGTGCATGCGCATTTTGTTATCAAAAGGGAGTGCATGAAAAAACGTATCCATTAAATAGGTTTTCCCGCGTCCCACACCGCCCCAAAAGTATAGGCCTTTTACTGGGGTCACAGAGGCCGGTTCGCGCTTTCGCCAAGGCAACCAGCTGCGCTTTTCCGGCGTAGTGGGGGTTATAGGATGAGCGAGTAAACGGTGGTAGAGCTCATCAAGTTTCTCGACCGCCATACGTTGCGCGGGGTCTTCGATAAAATGGTGGTGAGTCAGATCGTTATTATAATGTTCTAAGGGCGTCATTCCTTGAAAGCCTCGTTGGTTATCGCCATCGTTTTCATAGTAACACGCGAGCGAGAAAGAGAAATACGCGCGCATAGGAGTACCACGTTCGCGATCTGGCATGTATAGTGAACACACGTTTCATCTTGCTAAGCCACCAGCAGATGTACGATATTATTATACGTAGGCAAGTGATTTCGCTTGCCCTGACTGACTCCCGTATACCCAGGGTGTTCAGTCAATGTGAGAGCACAAGGAGCAGTTATGGCCTGGATTAATAGCCTGATCTTTCTCGTCATCGGTATCGCGGTGGGCTTTTTTATTGCCCGTATGACCACGCGCGATCTCAAACAACAAAAAAATATGAAAAGGGAGCTAGAAAAGTCACGTTACGAGCTCGAGCAATACCGCCAAGAGTTGGTGGATCACTTTGCGCAAAGTGCTGAACTGCTTGATACCTTATCGAAAGACTACAATAAGCTCTATCAACATATGGCCAAGACATCGTCGGATCTGATGCCTGACTTGCCCGACCAAGATAATCCCTTTGCCAAGCGTCTAGGGAAAATCACCAACCTGGAAGTAGACACCGCCAGTCATCCACCTCGTGACTATTCTGGCAGCGCCTCGGGCTTGTTAAAAAGCGACGAAGGCTCGCGCGCCAGCTGATCGAGGATTGAACTTTTTCAGATTGCCCCCACTCTCAATTGGTACGTCGACAATTGGAGTTAACCCATGATGAAAAAGTCTTTACTCGCAATTAGCGTCGCCGCGCTGACTCTTGGCGCGGCCTTTTCTCCTCTACCGAGCTATGCCGCCTTGCCTCAAGCGGTTAGCGGTGAAGCCATGCCCAGTTTGGCGCCAATGTTGGAAAAAGTCTCACCAGCCGTGGTCAGTATTGCGGTGGAAGGCAACAAGGTGTCTAAGCAACGTATTCCTGATGCATTTCGGTTTTTCTTTGGTCCCAACGTTCCGTCTGAGCAAGTCCAAGAGCGTCCTTTTCGTGGTTTGGGATCAGGGGTGATTATTGATGCCGATAAAGGTTATATCGTGACCAACCATCATGTGATTGATGATGCGGATGAGATCCGTGTCCAACTCAAAGATGGCCGCGAATACGATGCGACCCTGATCGGCAGCGACGAAATGTCTGATATTGCCTTGTTGCAGCTCGATGAAGATGCGAAAGATCTGACGCAAATTCCACTCGCTGATTCGGATCGTTTACGTGTTGGTGACTTTGCCGTTGCGATTGGTAACCCATTCGGGCTCGGACAAACTGTCACCTCGGGGATCATCTCAGCACTGGGGCGCAGTGGTTTGAACCTAGAAAACTTCGAGAACTTTATTCAAACCGATGCGGCGATCAATAGTGGCAACTCCGGCGGCGCGCTGGTCAATCTCAATGGTGAACTGATGGGGATCAACACCGCGATTTTGGGCCCGAACGGCGGCAATGTCGGGATTGGCTTTGCGATACCGGTGAATATGGCGAAAAGCTTGGTCGACCAAATCATCGAATATGGCTCGGTACGACGCGGCATGCTTGGCGTGACCGGCCGGGAATTGACCGCCGAGTTAGCCGATGCCTTTGGGCTCGCCACCCAGCACGGCGCCTTTGTTAGTCAGGTAATGCCTGACTCTGCCGCTGACGATGCCGGGCTCAAAGCCGGTGACATTATTGTCTCTGTCAACGGTAAGAGTATTCGCAGCTTTAGTGAGTTACGCGCCAAAATTGCGACGTTAGGGGCAGGTAAAACCGTTGCGCTCGGCGTGATCCGTGACGGTGAAACCCTCGAGATGGAAACAACCCTTAAAGAAGCGGCTCAAACGCAAACCAAAGCGGATAACCTGCACAAAGCTTTGGCTGGCGCAGAGTTGAAAAACCATGATGCGAAACCAGCAGGTGTCGAAGTTGCCACGATTGAAGAAGGCTCGCTTGCCGCTCGATATGGATTACGCGCGGGCGATGTTATTATTGGCGTCAATCGACACAAAGTAGAGAGCTTGGGCGATCTGCGCAAGCTGCTCGAGGATAAACCGGGTGTGCTCGCCCTTAATATTGTGCGTGATAACAGCTCGCTTTATCTCGTGATTCGATAAACCGGCGTCTATTCACACCTTCATTTTGATGCCTGCCACGTCGGCAGGCATTTTTATTGGCTCATGGTTTTTTTATCCGCCCAGGACGGTGATGATTTCCACAACCCGACCTCACAATGCTATTCTCTAGCCTCGCTTTGTTTTGCTTGAGGATGGCATTGTTTATGCTGGCTTTACTTGTTCGTTCCGTGGTTATTGGCCTAGTCACGGCTGCCTTGCTATTAGTCGCGGTGCCTGATTTGCGCTCGGGCGTGTTATCCGAACTGTCTTTTATTGAAAGCGACGACCAAGACACGGCAGAACTGGTGTCATTTAGCTATGCGGTCAAGCGCGCCTCACCGGCGGTCGTCAATATCTACACCCGTAATTATACCGGTAACGATAAATTAGAGCTTAATACCCAAGGATTAGGCTCAGGGGTGCTCATGAGCGCTAAAGGCTATATCGTCACCAACTATCATGTTGTCGCCGAAGCCGACCAAGTGATCGTCGCCTTGCAAGATGGGCGCATTTTCACGGCACAAACAGTGGGTAAAGATCAGCGTACGGACTTAGCCGTGCTTAAAATTCAAGCAGACAATCTCCCCGTGATCCCGGTCAATCAAAACTATCAACCCACGGTGGGCGATACCGTACTCGCCATCGGCAATCCGTATAATTTAGGGCAAACCACCACCTATGGCATCATTTCCGCTACCGGCCGGACCGGGATGAGCTTTTATGGTCGCCAGGATTTTCTCCAAACCGACGCGGCCATTAACAGAGGAAACTCTGGCGGGGCACTGGTAAACAGTCGCGGTGAGCTCGTCGGCATCAATACCGCCTCTTTTCAACAAGCAACCGACCTTGAAACCTATGGCATTTCCTTTGCGATCCCTTACCGTTTAACCGCAAAAATCATGAATAAACTGATTGCCGATGGCCGAGTGATCCGCGGCTATATTGGTATTGATGGCCGTGATGTAAACCCGGTGATGGCCCGATTATTAGATGCCGAGCAGCAACGTGGGGTCATGGTCGCTGGGCTTGATAAAGACGGACCTGCAGAAAAAGCGGGGATTCAGCCTCAAGATTTGATTATTCAAATTAACGACAAGCCCGTGCGCGGTGCACGCGGTGCGATGGATATGGTGACCGATACACGTCCTGGCTCAACGCTTAACATTACGCTGATCAGAGACGGTGAAACCCTGACCTTGCCGGTCAAAGTGGGCGATGAACGCCAGCAGCGTTAATCAACGCATAGCGAAAATAGGCGCCCATAAAAAAACGCCAGCCTGTGAGGGCTGGCGTTTTTTGTGTTAAGGCATGAAGGCCAATTAGCCTGCGATATCACTGGACTCGTTCGCTTCATCGGCGTCAATGCGCTCTATTTTAGCTCCTAAAGCCTGCAGTTTATCTTCGATACGCTCATAGCCTCTATCGATATGATAAATACGATCCACCAAGGTTTCGCCCTTTGCAATACAGCCGGCAATTACCAAGCTGGCAGAGGCGCGCAGATCCGTCGCCATCACTTGTGCCCCGCTTAGGCTATCGGTGTCACCACAGATCACGGTATTGCCTTCAATCTCTGCATGAGCGCCCATACGTTGTAATTCCGGCACATGCATAAAGCGGTTTTCAAAGATGGTTTCGGTGATTATTCCAGTGCCTTTGGCCACCAAGTTCAGCAAGCTAAACTGAGCTTGCATATCGGTTGGAAAGCCCGGATGTGGCGCGGTACGCACGTTCACGGCTTTGAGCTCGCGGTCTGTCATGTCTAATTCGATAAAGTCATCACCCGTCACCACCTTGGCACCGGCTTCTTCCAATTTATGAAGGACCGCTTCGAGTAACTCTGGCGAAGTATGGCGACACACAATATGCCCACCAGACACCGCGGCCGCGACCAAGAAGGTGCCGGTTTCAATGCGATCTGCCACCACGGTGTGCTTACCGCCGCCAAGACGCTCTACGCCTTCAATCTCAATGCGATCGGTGCCTGCCCCCGTGACGTTTGCCCCCAACATGTTGAGGAACTTGGCCGTATCGACAATTTCTGGCTCACGCGCCGCATTTTCAATCACCGTAGTGCCTTGCGCTAACGTCGCCGCACTCATGATGGTGACTGTCGCACCGACGCTGACTTTGTCCATCACGATATGCGCGCCTTGCAAGCGACCATCGACGGTTGCACGCACATAGCCCTCATCCAACGTGATGGTGGCACCGAGCTGTTCAAGGCCGTTAATGTGCAAATCCACGGGCCGCGCGCCAATCGCACAACCGCCAGGCAAAGACACTTCGCCTTTACCGAAGCGAGCGACTAACGGCCCAAGTGCCCAAATAGACGCACGCATGGTTTTCACGAGATCATAAGGCGCACAGAGCTCAGTAATCTCACTGGCATCAACATGCACTGACCCGTTGCGACTCACCTTGGCCCCTAAGCGTGATAACAGGGCCATCGTTGTGTCAATATCGCGTAACTTAGGGACATTCGCGACTTCGACTGGCTCTTCAGCCAGTAATGAAGCAAATAAAATCGGGAGGGCGGCATTTTTTGCGCCAGAAATGGCCACATCACCTTTAAGCGGGCCATTGCCCGTCACTCGAAACTTTTGCATCATATCCTCTTACAACTGCATCAGCTTTTTATCGCGTGCCCACTCAGCCGGTGTCATCGCTTTAATGCTGACCGCATGAATATCATTACGCGCAATGTGATCCGTTAGCGGACCATAGATCGTTTGTTGCTTTTTTACGCGTGACATACCGTCAAACATCTCTGCAACAGCGATGACCTCAAAGTGGCTGCCATCACCTTTCACATGCAGCTCGTCCACTGACTGAGCCTGTTCTGAAAAAGCGGCCTCTAAAATGGCTTTAACGTCGCTTGCTTCCACGTTTAAACTCCTTGTTGATGCTCCGCATCGTCAAAAAATGTGTCTAAATTACTCAGCGTTAACAATAGTTTTAGCTGTTCAGGCATCCCTTGATACCGTACCTGCTGTCCTTGATGACGCAGCGTACGATCAAGGTGGAGCAACATCGCCATTCCTGCTGAATCCACACGTGATAACGCACTTAAGTCTAACGTTAAGGCGTTATCGGTTGGGATCCATTGGTGACGCTGACGCCAAAAGGCAGGCACTGTGTCACGATCAAGCCGTCCTGACAAGTGATAGTGCTGCTCGCTGCCAGCCGTCAAGTTGACGCTCATGATGCATCCTGTTTTTGTTTATCTTCACGACGGATGGGCCGCTTGGCGATCTCTTTTAATTGTTCGACCACGGCATCAATACCATCACGACGCAGTGGTGTCTTCCACTCAGACTGCTTCGATTGGATCATACTGACCCCTTCAGCCGTCACGTCATACGCTTGCCAATTTCCTGTCCGCGTATTTTTACGTAAGCTAAAATCCAGACGAATAGGCGGACGTGATGCGTCAGTCATATCGACGCGAACTTTGACAATTTTATCATTCGGATCAATCGGTTTATCCTTTTGAACCTCAATGGTTTGGTCGTCATATTCGAGTAAAATCTGTGCATAGGAGGCAATCATGTACTCGGTGAAGGCCTCGGTAAATGCATCGCGCTGTTCAGGCGTTGCCTTGCGATAATACTGGGCGCCTAATATCAGCGACGCCGCATAGCGCGTATGGATATAAGGTAGGAGTTCGTCTTTGACGACATCACGTAATAAATCGGGATCAGCACGGAGCAGGGTGCGATCTTTGCGTATGCGCGAAAACGTATTCTCTGCGACTTGTTCGATCAGCTGATATGGGTTGGATTGGTCGACCGGCTCACTGGCCTGTACCGTCTGTCCAAGGCTGACTAACATTAAGCTCAGCGCCGAGCCAAATGCGATAAGTGTCTTTCTCATGCCATTTACTCCTTGTCACCCATGCTGTAGAGGAACTGACCAATCAAATCTTCTAAGACAAGGGCCGACTTGGTGTCTTGGATTTTTTCTCCCGCCTCTAAATAGCCAATGCCGAGCGCTTCATCGACAAACCCTGGGGTAATACCGATATATTGCTCGCCCAGCAGCCCTGCAGTGTAGATCGACGCCGAGCTCGATTCCGGGAAACGTCCCGCTTCTTCACTGATTTGCAGTGTCACTTGTGGGACATAGGTGTCTGGATTGAGCGAAATATCCGTTACCTGGCCAACAGTAACGCCCCCCACTTTGACAGGGGAGCGCACTTTTAACCCACCAATATTGTCAAACTCAGCGGTGAGGGTGTAGGTGTCTGCCCGCCCCCAACGCTGAACATCGGCGACTTGAAACGCAAGGGCTAATAGCGCTGCAATCCCTGCGATCACAAAGCAGCCTACCCAAAATTCTGTTTTACGACTCTGTTGCATGATTAATTCCCAAACATGAGTGCAGTAAGGACAAAGTCTAGGCCGAGTACGGCCAGCGATGAATGTACCACAGTACGTGTGGTCGCGCGGCTGATCCCTTCCGAGGTTGGCGTGGCATCATAACCGTTAAAAAGTGCAATCCAGGTCACGGCGATAGCAAAAACGAGGCTTTTGATCAGCGCGTTACCCACATCGTAGCCAAGGTCGACCGATGCCTGCATCACCGACCAAAAGCTGCCATGATCAATGCCTTTCCAGTCTACCCCGACCAGCTCGCCGCCCCAAATCCCGACCAGCATAAAGATCACCGCCAGTAAGGGCATGGCGATGACGCCGGCCCAAAACCGGGGCGCAATAACACGACGCAGCGGATCAACCGCCATCATTTCTAAACTCGATAGCTGCTCGGTGGCTTTCATCAAGCCAATTTCAGCGGTCAGCGCGGATCCCGCCCGCCCAGCAAATAGCAGCGCTGTGACCACAGGGCCAAGCTCGCGCAGTAACGATAAAGCAACCATTTGCCCAAGGCTGGTCTCGGCACCAAAGTCCGACAAGACTAAATACCCTTGCAGGCTTAATACCATGCCGATAAATAACCCGGAGACAATAATGATCGCGAGTGAGCGTACTCCGACAGAATAGAGTTGTTGAATAAGCAGTGGGAAGGTTTTACTCGGTTGAGGACGCCCCACCAGCGCACCGGTCATCACAAAGGTGGCGCGGCCCATTGACTCAGCCACACGCATGGTTCGACGACCCATGTCCGCGATTTGTGTTTTAATCACCGAAAATCTCCTGCTTTAACTCACCCGCGGGATAACGAAATGGCACGGGTCCATCGGCATGCCCTTCTAAAAACTGCTGCACCCAAGGGTCTGGATTATCTCGCAACGATTGCGGCGATCCACTGGCGATAATACGGCTATCGGCCAAAAGATACACTTTATCGGCAATGCTCATCACTTCAGGCACGTCATGTGAAACGACCACACACGTTAGTCCTAGTGCTTGGTTGAGTTGACGAATCAAGGTCACCAGCACGCCCATGGTAATGGGATCTTGTCCTACAAAGGGTTCATCAAACAAAATGAGCTCAGGATCAAGGGCAATTGAACGGGCCAGAGCCGCTCGACGGGCCATACCGCCTGAGAGATCGCTGGGCATTAATGCGGCAGCCCCTCTTAATCCCACCGCCTCAAGCTTTAGCATTACAATGGTATGAATCATGGATTCATCCAAGTCTGTGTGTTCGCGCAGCGGGAAGGCAACATTATCGAATACCGACATATCGGTAAACAGGGCGCCTGATTGGAAGAGCATACTCATGCGCTGGCGGACATCGAATAATTGGCGACGCCCTAGCGAGGGAATGGAGTGGCCATCAAAAATAATATCACCGGCGTCTGGCTTTAGCTGGCCGGCGATCAAGCGTAGTAACGTGGTTTTACCGATACCTGAGGGCCCCATAATCGCGGTGATTTGCCCACGTGGTACCTGCAAGTCGACATGATCAAAAATGCATCGGTCACCCCGTGAGAATGTCATCCCATTGATATCTATCAGGCTCTTTGCTGCCATGGCCGCATCTCATGGTTGGAAAGGAACAAAATGAAGTGGCTGATAATAAGGTGTCACCCCGCCTAACACAAGCCAGCCTGCGTATCGGGCCAAGCAGGACGTGACCCACCCCTGATAATAGCAGCCAAGAAACGGTTTATATGTCAAGACGAGGTCAATGTGCGCCCCTTGCCCTGTGACGCGCCTTAGCCGCGATATAAGCCTTGGCGACGATACCAGCCTTAGCTGCAATACAAACCTTAACCGAGGCGCAATCGTTAATCGCGAGCAGGCGGCCGTTTATCGGTGGCCGTTCCACGGCGGCAACATCAAGATGATCCTGTCACAGCAACCCGCTTCATGGTGAACCATCTTTATCGTATCCGTAAGTCAGTGGGTGGAAAATGCCGGAATTGATAACTCACATGGGGGCTTTTTGCTTCACATTTCCCCCTTTAACCGTCAGAATTGCCCCTCATTTGAACCAAATTCACAACGCAAAGGATAGGTGTCATGGTTATAGCGGTTGCCATACTCATTGTTGGACTCATCGTGCTGGTATGGAGTGCCGATCGACTGGTCTTTGGCGCGGCTGCAATCGCGAAAAACTACGGCGTTTCGCCTTTAATCATCGGCATGACGATTCTCGCCATGGGATCGTCGGCACCGGAAATGATGGTATCTGCCAACGCTGCCCTCGCCGATAAAACCGATACCGCAGTGGGGAACGTTTTAGGCTCAAATATCGCCAACATAGCGCTTATTATTGGTTTTACCGCGCTGATCAAGCCGCTGTCGATTGGGTCGACCATTATTCGCCGTGAACTGCCACTGATGCTTGGGGTCACCGTCCTCGCGGGGGCCTTGCTTTGGAATAATCATCTAGGGTTTTTCGAAGGGGTGGGACTGATCACACTGTTTGTGATCTTTATTTTAATGATGATTAAAATTGGTAAAGATTCAGGTGATTCCGACCCAATATTGGCCGATCAGCAGTCTGACATTCCTAATGATGTTAGCAACCTGAAAGCGGCGATATGGATTATTATCGGCTTGCCTTTACTGTTGCTGTCATCGGATCAAGTGGTCGACTCCGCGGTTACCATCGCTCAGTATTTTGGCATGAGTGATCTGGTGATTGGCTTGACCATTATCGCCATTGGCACCAGCCTTCCTGAGCTTGCCGCTTCGATTGCCGGCGTCATGAAGGGTGAAGATGATTTGGCGGTGGGTAATATCATCGGCTCGAATGTGTTTAATATTCTCGCGGTCATGGCCATTCCTGGGTTACTCAACCCCTCAGCGATCAGCGAATATGCCATGAGTCGTGATTATTATATTATGCTGGTGCTGTCTATTATGTTGCTGGTGTTTGCGTTGGGCAAATCACGCAGTATTAATCGCATCGAAGGCGCCGTTTTCTTACTTTGTTATATCGGTTACCAAAGTTACCTATTTATTAACGCTGCCGCCTAAACGGACACAGTACAATGAGTGAATACAGTTTTGACTTTCGCCGCGCCGGGCTGGATGTCCTTAACATTGAGCAAGACGCGATTGCACAATTAAAAGCCGCCATTGATGATCGTTTTGAGGCGGCTTGCCAGCTGATGCTAAACGCCACCGGCAAAGTGGTGGTGATGGGAATGGGTAAGTCAGGCCATATTGGCAAAAAAATTGCCGCCACCCTCGCCAGCACTGGAACGCCTGCGTTTTTTGTCCATCCTGGCGAAGCAAGCCATGGTGATTTAGGTATGATCAACCAAGGCGATGTGGTGCTCGCGATCTCTAATTCCGGCGAGGCCGGTGAGATATTAACCTTGCTACCCGTGATTAAACGCTTGGGCATTCCGTTGGTCTGTATGACGGGCAATGCGCAATCTAGCATGGGGCAGTTAGCAAAAGTGAATCTCAACATTCATGTCCCGCAAGAAGCCTGCCCACTGGCATTAGCTCCTACCTCGAGCACCACTGCCACCTTAGTAATGGGCGATGCCCTTGCCATGGCCTTGATGCAAGCAAGGGGCTTTACCGCGAATGACTTTGCGCTTTCGCACCCGGGCGGTGCATTAGGACGCAAGCTGTTACTGCGCATTAGTGATTTGATGCATCAAGGCGCGCGTTTACCCGTGGTGCCCGAAACAGCCACCGTGCGCGATGCCTTATTAGAAGTGTCTGAAAAGGGCTTGGGAATGACCGCTATTGTCGATGCTGGACAACAGCTGACCGGCATTTTTACCGATGGTGACTTACGCCGCTTGTTAGATATGCGGATTGATTTGCATACCACCACCATTGGCTCGGTGATGTCAAAAGGCCCGGTGACGATTGAGCCGGAGTTGCTCGCGGCAGAAGGACTTAAACTCATGGAAGAGCGAAAAATTAACGGGCTGTTGGTTGCCAAAGACGGCCAGCTGCTTGGCGCCCTTAACATGCATGACCTTTTAAAAGCCGGAGTGATCTAATGGCCTCTACCGTAATTGAAACGCTGTACGGCCCTATCGCCGCCGATGTATTCCAGCGTGCCGCTGCCATTCAATTACTCATCTGTGATATTGATGGGGTTTTTTCTGATGGTCGCGTCTATATGGGCAATCAAGGCGAAGAGCTCAAAGCATTCCATACCCGCGACGGCTACGGCATAAAATCATTGATGAACGCCGGGATTGAAGTTGCTGTCATTACAGGCCGCCAATCTCAGATCGTTGAGAACCGAATGCGCGCACTGGGTGTCAAACATGTGTATCAAGGCCAAAGCGACAAGTTAGCCGCGTACCAAGATTTGTGTTCGCACTGTGATGTACTTCCCGCACACACAGCTTATATTGGTGACGATTTGATTGACTGGCCAGTGATGGAAAAAGTGGGGCTGTCTTGTTGCGTCGCAGATGGCCACCCACTGCTAAAATCGCGTGCTGATCATGTCACCCACATTGGTGGTGGGTTTGGCGCGGTGAGAGAGGTCTGTGATTTGCTGCTAGAAGCCCGTGGCGAGCTCGATCAACACAAAGGTTTGAGTGTATGACTCGGCGGCTAGGCCTGCTTCTGCTGATCGTGCTTTGTGCACTCAGCGGCTATTACCTATTGGCCCAGCACCGTTGGCAAAAGGTGCAACAGGTCACCCCTGATGCAGAAAAGCCTTTGTTTACCGGCGAAGACATTGAAACGGTGCAGTATACTGCCGACGGTGTGCGTAGTTATACCGTTGAAGCCAAGCATCTTGAGCACTACGCCAAAATCGATGAGACCCATTTTAATGAGCCTGTACTTTGGACCTACCAAGACGGCCAAGATGAAGAGTGGCGTGTGAGCGCAAACTACGCCGTTTTATCGGACGAGCACCTGCTCACTATGACGGGCAATGTCCGTATTTTTAATTTACTGCCGAATGCACAAATTGATTCGGTAACCACCGACTCTGTGACCTTAAACCTCACAACACGAGATTTTTGGTCCGATAGTCCTACCACCATCACGGGCACCCGTTTTCAAACCACAGGAAAACGCGTGAAGGGCAACTTCGGTAGCCACCAGATGGAATTGTTAGACGATGTTAAAGGCCGATATGAAACGACCCCTCGTTAAAGCACTAGCAGGTGCGATGTTGCTATTTTCGCACTACTCACTAGCGCTGAGTAGCGACACCGAGCAACCTATTCACATTCAATCTGAAAGTCAGCATTTGGACATGGCCACCAATACGGTGACCTTCACACAAGATGTCGTGCTCACCCAAGGCAGCATTAAAATCTTGGCCGATAAACTGATCGTTATCCGCCCGGAGGGGAAAGATGGCAGTGAAACCATCGAAGCCTATGGTAAACCGGCAACCTTTGAGCAAACCATGGATGACGGCAAACAGATTCATGGCGAAGCGAACAAACTGCGTTATGAAGTCGGTAATGAATATCTCAAAATGTCGACCAATGCGATGCTCGAGCAAAGTGGCAACCAGGTAGAGGGCAATGTGATCACCTACGAAATCGACAAACAACAATTGGTTGCCGAGAGTGATAGCAACAAACGGGTCACCACGATTTTACAGCCGACAAGTAAAAAAAATTCATCCAATAACGATTCATCTGAGTCAGACGCGGAATAAGAGGCCACATGGCAACACTGACAGCGGCCAACTTGGCAAAAAGTTATAAAGGGCGAAAGGTCGTCGCCGATGTAAGCTTGGAAGTGAAATCCGGTGAAATCGTCGGTCTGCTTGGCCCGAATGGTGCAGGCAAAACCACCTCATTTTATATGATTGTGGGTTTAGTGGCCCGTGATGAGGGGGCGATTTATATCGATGATAAAGACATCAGCATTCAACCCATGCACAATCGCTCTCGCTTGGGGATCGGTTACTTACCGCAAGAAGCGTCGATATTTCGTAAACTCAGCGTCTACGATAATCTCATGGCGGTGCTACAAACGCGTAAATCCTTGACTAAAGAAGAGCGTCAGGACAAAGCCGAAGACTTGTTAGACGAGTTTAATATCCAACATATTCGTGACAGCTTAGGCATGGCGCTTTCTGGGGGCGAACGCCGACGGGTTGAAATTGCGCGCGCCCTCGCCGCGAACCCTAAATTTATTTTGCTTGATGAGCCCTTCGCTGGGGTTGACCCGATTTCGGTTATCGATATAAAAAAAATCATTGAACACTTACGTGACCGTGGTCTCGGTGTGCTTATCACTGATCACAATGTACGCGAGACGCTCAGTGTCTGTGAGCACGCTTACATTGTCAGCCAAGGTCACTTGATTGCACACGGCACGCCTGATGAGGTGCTCAATGATGATCACGTTAAACGGGTTTACTTGGGCGATCAGTTCAAATTGTAGGATCGGCTCACGCTAAAAAATGCCAATCAAGGCTATAGTTAAATAAAGCGCTTGCTCTGTCGACCAGAGCAAGCGTTTTTAACCTCTTTGGTCGTTGAAAAAGGAAAGGTGTAAAGCCTCTATGAAACCCACGCTTCAGCTTAAGCTTGGACAACAACTCGCAATGACACCACAACTGCAACAGGCAATTCGTCTGTTGCAGCTGTCGACGTTGGATTTGCAACAAGAGATCCAAGAAGCGTTGGAATCCAACCCTCTATTGGAACATGACGAAGGCCAAGAGCAAGACACGGATCAAAGTGATAGTCAGCACGATCAGCATGCGGCCTCACAAGAAACGGCAACCGCCAGTGCCGATACCATGGAAACATCCGATGCGCTCGAAAAAAACGAAATGCCGGATGATCTCCCAGTTGATACGACGTGGGACCACTTATACTCTGCTGGCACCGGCAGTACCGGTGTGGGTGGATATGATGATCAGCCCGTTTATCAAGGCGAAACCACGCAGACGCTATATGACTATTTAAAATGGCAGCTTGAGCTCACGCCATTTTCCGAAAACGATCACGTGATTGCCATGGCTATCATTGATGCGGTGGATGACCAAGGCTATCTCTCAGTCAGTACCGAGGATATTTTAGATAGCCTCGGCAGTGATGATATTGAACTGGATGAAGTTGAAGCGGTGCTTAAACGCGTCCAGCACTTTGATCCTCTGGGGATTGCGGCGCGTTCACTGCAAGAATGTTTAATGCTGCAACTGGCCACCTATGATGACAATACGCCCTGGCTGGCAGACGCGCGCAAGGTCTTGACCGAGCATATGGACTTACTTGCCAATCGCGATTATCGCCAACTCATGCGAGAAACCCGTCTAAAAGAGCCGGAGCTTAAAGCGGTGATGCAGCTCATCCACAGTTTAGAGCCTCGCCCGGGTAACTTAATTGTCACCAACGAAGCTGAGTACGTGGTCCCTGATGTATCCGTGTTTAAACACCAAGGCCAATGGGTGGTACAAATCAACCCAGACAGTGTGCCCAAACTGAAAGTGAACGAACAATATGCCGCCTACGGACGCAATGGCTGCAGTGCATCTGATGGCCAATTCATTCGTTCACACTTACAAGAAGCAAAATGGCTGATTAAGAGCTTGGAAAGCCGCAATGACACCTTACTTAAGGTGACGCGCTGTATCGTTGAGCACCAACATGATTTTTTTGAATACGGCGAGGAGGCCATGAAGCCCATGGTCTTGAATGATATTGCCCTTGATGTGGATATGCACGAGTCGACCATTTCCCGTGTCACCACACAAAAGTATATGCATACGCCTCGCGGTATTTTCGAGCTGAAATACTTTTTCTCCAGCCATGTGAGCACCGACAATGGCGGTGAATGCTCATCGACGGCGATTCGCGCCTTCATAAAAAAATTGGTCGCTGACGAGCCGGCAAACAAGCCACTCAGTGATAGCAAGATTGCCGCATTGCTGGCCGAGCAAGGCATTAAAGTTGCAAGACGGACCATTGCCAAGTACCGAGAGTCACTTGGTATTGCGCCGTCAAACCAGCGCAAGCGTCTATTGTAGACGCCTCAACAGAAGGAAAATGTGTATGCAAATCAACCTGACTGGACAGTCTGTCGACATCACGCCACCATTGCGCGAGTATGTGGAAACCAAATTTGCTAAACTCGAGCGCTTTTTCGAGCACATTAACAATGTCCATGTTGTACTGAATGTTCAAAAGCTTGACCAAATCGCAGAGGCAACGCTCCATGTAAATAACGGCGAGCTCCATGCGAAAGCACAGTCGCAAGACATGTATGCGGCCATTGACGGGTTGACCGATAAACTGGTTAAACAACTGAGTAAACACAAAGAAAAGCTCAAACAGCATTAGGCTATGGAACTTAAAGATGTACTTTCAGTGGACTGCACGCGTAGTGCTGTCCACTGCTCCAGCAAAAAACGCGCCCTGGAAATTATTAGTCAGGTTGCTGCGAATAAACTGGGCACTAACGCGCAAAAATTGTTTGAATGCATGCTAAGCCGTGAAAAACTCGGCACCACAGGCATTGGCGCGGGGATTGCTATCCCACATGGGCGAACACTTGAGAGCCAACAGGCTATCGGGGTGTTGTTGCAATGTGCGGAACCTATCGAGTTTGATGCAGTCGATAAACGTCCGGTGGATTTGCTATTCGCGTTACTGGTACCCGATGAGCAATGTAAGGTGCACTTACAAACCCTTTCGAGTATTGCGGAGAAGCTGAACAATAAACAGCTATGTCGTCAACTTCGCAGTGCTGACTCAGACCAAGAGCTCTACAACATTATTACGCAATAAGCCATCAGGCTAACGGGGAACATTATGATGCTAAAAATTGTCAGTGGCCGCTCTGGCTCAGGCAAGTCAGTGGCGCTAAGGGTACTCGAGGATCTTGGCTACTATTGCGTCGACAATTTACCCGTTAACTTACTGCGTGACTTTGTCGTGTCACAAGATGACGCCGACGCCAAAATCGCGGTGAGTTTAGATATTCGTAACCTTCCGAATGCGAAAGAGCCGATCGCGGATACCTTAGAGGCATTACGACAAGTCTGCGATGTGACACTTTATTATTTGGATGCGGATGACAAGGATCTGATCAAACGATTCAGTGAAACACGGCGTTTGCATCCGTTATCGCGACATAATTTGTCACTTGAGCAAGCGATCCAAGCCGAAAAGCAACAGATGGCACCGATAAAAGCTCATGCCGATCGCGTTATCAACACATCCGGGCTCTCTATCCACGATTTGAGTGAATCTGTGCGTGCCTTGGTGCTTGGCCGCACCAGCAGCGATCTTGTCATGGTATTTGAATCGTTCGGCTTCAAGCATGGCTTGCCCGCCGATGCCGATTATGTGTTTGATGTTCGCTTTTTACCCAACCCGCATTGGGAGCCCACGTTACGACCCCATACTGGCTTAGAAAAACCCGTCCGCATGTTTCTTGCCGCTCAGCCAGATGTCGCAATGGTGATCGCGCAAATTAAGGGCTTTTTAGAGTCTTGGCTCCCGGCGCTTAAAAATAACAACCGCAGTTATGTGACCGTAGCAATCGGCTGTACCGGTGGTAAACATCGCTCTGTCTATGTTGCCCAGTACTTATCTGATTATTTTCATGAGTTAGGCGAACAGGTGCAAATCCGTCATCGCACGTTGGAGCAACAAGGATGACCGCCTTGTCAGCACAGGTCTGTGTCCGTAATCGCCTTGGCCTCCATGCCCGCGCCGCGATAAAGCTGGTTGAGTTAGTGCAAGACTATGATGCGCAAGTCACCCTACAAACCGACACTAAGTCCGCTAATGCAGACAGTGTGATGGCGATGCTGATGCTCGAATCAGCACAAGGCGAAACGATCACAGTGTCGGCCGATGGCCCTCAGTCAGCGTTAGCCCTAGATGCAGTCAAAGCGTTATTTGATGCGGGATTTGACGAAGACACGGTCACCTCTCACGCCACGACGTAAGCCTGTGCGTTCATTGCCCACAATTCCCGCCTTCAACCGATTTGTCATGAGACAGACACCCCTGATTGGGTTAGAATTTTAGTCATTGCATTTGGGGGAGTGACCGATGGCAGAGTCAACAGAACAAGAACAAAGTAACCAAACCCACCAACGTCTCCAAGAAGTCACTCAACTCCTTGAGCAAGGGATGTTCGTACGCGTACGTCGCATGCTTGAGGACATGGAGCCGGAAGATACCGCCCACCTGCTAGAAGCATCGCCGCCAAAAGGGCGTCTTGTTCTGTGGCAATTAACCGATCCAGAGGATCAGGGGGAAATCCTTGATGAGCTCTCGGAGGACGTTAAAGACGGTATCATGGTGCGGATGGCGCCCGATCAGCTTGCGGCAGCCACTGAGGGCATGGAGACCGATGATGTCGCCTACTTGCTGCGTAGCTTGCCTCAGGACGTTTCTCAAGATGTGCTAGCGCAAATGGATGCCCAAGATAGGACGCGGGTGCAACAAGCCCTTTCCTATCCTGAGGAGTCTGCAGGCGGGATCATGAACACCGACGTCGTCACTATTCGTGATGATGTCACCGTGGACGTGGTCTTACGCTATTTGCGCATGCGCGGTGAGTTACCCGATACCACCGATACCTTGTACGTGATTGATCCCAATGGCCGATTAATCGGTAATTTGCCTATCAGTGCCCTCTTGGTGAATCAGCCGGATGTCGCCATTGCTGACATCATGGAGGATCCTGATGAAGCGATCAGCGTCACCATGGATGATGGCGATGTCGCCCATTTGTTTGAGCGTCGTAACTGGGTTTCCGCCCCTGTTGTCGACGAGCGTAATCACCTCGTCGGTCGGATTACCATTGATGATGTCGTCGATATTATTCGTGAAGATGCCGAGCATTCGATGATGAGTATGGCAGGCTTGGATGACGAGGAAGACACCTTTGCACCGGCTTTTAAAAGTGCACGTCGTCGTAGCATTTGGCTTGGGATCAATGTGCTCGCCGCCCTAACCGCGGCGTCCGTCTCTAATATGTTTGAAGGCACCCTGGATAAAATGGCGGCAATCGCCGTTTTAATGACCATCGTCCCTTCTATGGGTGGTGTAGCGGGTAACCAAACGGTCGCACTGGTGATCCGAGGGCTTGCCGTCGGCCATATCGGTGATTCCAACACCCGCTGGTTACTGGCCAAAGAAGCCACCGTGGGGTTGATGAACGGGCTGATTTGGTCCGCTATTATTGGTGGCATTGTGGTGGTTTGGAAAGGCAGTATTGAGTTAGGGGTAATTATTTCCGGTGCAATGCTGGTCAACCTATTTATCGCGGGCATTGCTGGGGTCGCAATACCGACATTGCTGAAAAAATACAATATCGATCCGGCGTTAGCGGGCGGCATGGCGCTCACCACCATCACCGATGTGGTCGGCTTGCTTGCCTTTTTAGGCTTGGCGACGCTGTTTATTACTTAACGCAGATAAGGTTAATCGGCCACGATGTGTGGGGTTGGTCCACGAGAAAAATCACGACAATAAACCCAAAAAAAGGCGAGCCACTGGCTCGCCTTTTTGTTATTACACTAAACCGCTGCTGTGCTAAACAGCTGTTACGCTTAACCGCTTTCCGCTAAACAGATATCACTTTATTCGTCCAAGAAGCTGCGCAGTGTTTCTGAGCGGCTTGGATGACGAAGTTTACGTAGCGCTTTCGCTTCAATCTGACGAATACGCTCACGAGTCACATCAAACTGTTTACCCACTTCTTCCAGCGTATGGTCAGTATTCATTTCAATACCAAAGCGCATACGCAGTACTTTCGCTTCGCGTGGCGTAAGACCGGCTAAGACATCATTGGTTGCCATCTTAAGGTTGTTCGACGTCGCCGAATCCATAGGCAGTTCCAACGTGGTGTCTTCGATAAAATCACCTAAGTGTGAATCTTCATCATCACCAATCGGTGTTTCCATCGAGATCGGCTCTTTGGCAATTTTCAGCACTTTGCGGATTTTATCTTCTGGCATCAGCATCCGCTCTGCCAATTCTTCCGGTAACGGCTCGCGGCCCATTTCCTGCAGCATTTGGCGCGAAATACGGTTGAGCTTGTTGATGGTCTCAATCATATGCACCGGAATACGAATGGTCCGTGCTTGGTCTGCAATCGAGCGTGTGATCGCCTGACGAATCCACCAAGTAGCATAGGTTGAGAATTTATAACCACGGCGGTATTCGAACTTATCCACCGCTTTCATCAAGCCAATGTTACCTTCTTGAATCAGATCCAAGAATTGTAAGCCACGGTTGGTGTATTTTTTCGCAATCGAAATCACCAAACGCAAGTTCGCCTCAACCATTTCTTTCTTGGCACGGCGTGCTTTCGCTTCACCAATGGACATGCGACGGCTAATATCTTTGATACGCTCAACCGACAGGCCGGTTTCGTCTTCGATAATTTTTAGCTTCTGCACACAACGGCGTAGGTCTTCTTCGTAACGTGCGACACGCTCTGCGTAAGGCTTGCCTGAATTAAGTGCTTGGTCAATCCATGCATCTGACGACTCGTTACCGCCAAACAGTTGCACAAAGGTTTTCTTCGGCATTTTCGCCTGATCGACACAAAGACGCATCACCAAACGCTCTTGGGTGCGAACCTTGTCCATGGTCTGGCGCATGTCTTTTACCAAACGATCAAACTGTTTGGGGATCAGACGGAACTGTTTAAATGTCTCAGACAATTCTTCGATCGATGATTTAGTGCGATCGTCATAACGCCCGTACTTCTGAATCGCGGTTTCCATTGCCGAATAAGTACGACGCAATTCGCTGAACTTTTCACGTGCGAGCTCAGGATCGATACCGACATCTTCCTCACTCTCATCGTCTTCGTCGCTATCGTCTTTGTCGTCGTCTTCATCTTCGTCATCCAGCTCTTTTTCACTGAGCTCGGAGCCGATATGGGTCGCGGTCGGGGCGACATTGTCCTGTTCGGGATCGATAAATCCCGAAATGATGTCGGTTAAGCGAAGCTCTTCGGCTTCAACTTTGTCGAATTGATCAAGCAGTGAAGCAATCGAGGCCGGATATTCCGCCACCGAACACTGCACCTGATTGATGCCATCTTCGATACGCTTGGCAATATCGATCTCGCCCTCACGGGTCAACAGCTCGACCGTCCCCATTTCACGCATGTACATGCGAACGGGATCCGTGGTGCGACCAATCTCGCTCTCCACACTCGATAGAGCTGCCGCCGCGGCTTCTGCTGCATCTTCGTCGGCCACGGTTTCTGACATCATTAACTCATCGGCATCTGGCGCGGCTTCCACCACTTGAATGCCCATGTCATTAATCATCTGAATGATGTCTTCTATTTGGTCGGAATCGACAATGTCTTCCGGGAGGTGGTCATTAACTTCGGCATAGGTCAGATAGCCTTGCTCCTTGCCTTTTGCGACAAGCAACTTTAGCTGTGACTGCGGATTTTGATCCATAGACGATATCCAACTTCGGGTCTGAGTGAAGAATTTAGTATGCGGAAACGCAAACCGCCAATTTTAACAAATGTCACCTTTGCTGGCTACTTTCTAAACGGACTGGCTCTGTATAAGGAGCATCAGTTCCCGCTTCTCTTCGACTGATAAGCCGACGGTATTTGACTTCGCTTGCAACTTGGCTATTTGTTGTTCGACACACTGGGCGAGTATTCTATCCAGTGAATCGCAAAAAAGTTCTGACGCATTTTCATCGTCAACATGTAGGTCCCAGCCAGCCAAACGGGCTAACAAGGCTTCTTGTTTGGTTCCCCGCCAGTGCTCTAGCAACTGACCGGTAGTGATATGGGGGCGCTGTCGACAGATCTCAAGGATCGGGTTTAACAACGCTAACCCGGGTAAATCAATGGTGTCTGCCGAGGGTAACGGCGGCACTTCTTGACCAAGCATGGGGTACTGCACCAATAAGGCAATCACCTCACGCATGGGTGTACGCTTAATGTCAGGCTGACCATGGACCTTAACAGGTTGTCCTTGCCGGCTGATTAGCGTATCCAACTGGTGATCATCCATAATACCGAGCTTTTGCCCTAACGTATTACGTAAATAAAGACGTAACGTATCACCCGGCACTTTCTCAATCAGTGGCACGGCTAAGTTAGCTAGCTTGGCTTTGCCCTCTCGGCTACTGGTATCCACCTGCTTGAGCAAGGTATTAAACATAAAGGTCGATAAGCTTTGCGCCTCGCTTAAGCGCTGCTCAAAACCTTCTTTCCCTTCTTGGCGGATCATGGAGTCAGGATCATCGCCATCGGGCAAAAACATAAACTTCAGCTGCCGACCATCATGAATATAAGGCAGGGCTTGCTCCATCGCACGCCATGCCGCATCACGACCGGCACGATCACCATCGTAGCAACACAGTATAGTACTGGTTTGCCGGAACAGGGTTTGAATATGTTCACCTGTGGTAGAGGTCCCCAATGAGGCAACCGCATAGTCAACGCCAAATTGCGCCAACGCCACCACATCCATGTAGCCTTCAACCACCAAAATACGTTCGGGGTGGCGGTAAGACTGCATCACCTCATACAAACCATACAACTCACGACCTTTATGAAAGATCGGGGTTTCAGGTGAGTTAAGGTATTTAGGCGTGCCATCTCCCAACACCCGGCCACCAAAACCAATCACACGACCACGTCGATCGCGAATCGGGAACATAATGCGGCCACGAAAACGGTCATAAGTATGGCCATTGTCATTTTCAATCAGCATCCCTGCCGTTAACAGTTGCTGCTGATCGGCTTGGCTGCGCCCAAAACGTCGCTTAATCGTATCCCATTGGTCAGGAACGAACCCGACACCAAACTGTTTTACCACTTCTCCGGATAATCCGCGCTGTTTGAGATAATCGATGGCCGCTTGCCCAGCATCGGTGCGTAATTCACCGCTGTAGGTACGCGCAATGGCTTCCATCATCTCGTAGATTTGGCGCTTATCATCACTTGGCATGCTGGGCCGTGCGGAACTACCCGACGACTGCTCGCGAGGTACCTCTAAACCCAGACCACTGGCTAGCTCTTCGATCGCTTCCGGAAATTCGAGCCGTTCGAATTCCATCATAAAGTCAATAGCATTGCCGTGCACACCACATCCGAAGCAGTGATAAAACTGCTTATCCTGGCTCACACTGAATGAGGGGGTTTTCTCGTTATGGAACGGGCAACAGGCACTATAGTTTTTGCCTTTTTTCTTGAGCTTGACCCGTGCATCTATGATCTCAACGATGTCGAGACGTGAAAGCAAGTCATCAATGAATGCGCGCGGGATTCTGCCTGCCATAACCTGAAATTTATAAGGAGAGAAGCAAACAAGCCGCGCCGTCCATAATGGAAAGCACGGCTTGTTATAAAGTGAGGAACATCTAGCCTAGGTGTGCTTTGACACGCTGGCTTACTTTCCCCATATCAGCACGGCCCTGTACTTGGGGTTTTAATACCCCCATGACGTTGCCCATGTCTTGCATTGACGAGGCACCCGTTGTTTCAACGGCTGCTTTCACCAATGCGTCGACGTCGTCATCGCTCAGAGGCTGGGGTAGAAATTCTTCTATCACCGCGATCTCAGCAAGCTCTACATCGGCAAGGTCGTCACGACCGGCTGCTTGGTACTGGGCTACGGAATCACGGCGCTGCTTTACATTTTTGGTCAACACAGCCAGGATTTCATCATCGCTTAGCGACTGACGCGTATCCACTTCTTGCTGCTTAATTGCTGCCATTACCAGACGAAGCGTACCGAGGCGCGCTTTGTCTTTTTGTTTCATCGCCGTTTTTTGCGCGTCTTTTAGACGTTCAAGCAATTCCATAGCATTTTCCTGAATCTATCGTTATTAGTACATACGTACGCGGCGTTGGTTTTCGCGTGCCAACTTTTTCAGGTGACGCTTTTGAGCAGCGGCTTTAGCGCGTTTGCGAACGGTAGTTGGCTTTTCATAGTTCTCACGACGGCGAACTTCAGAAAGAATACCTGCTTTTTCACAAGAGCGCTTAAAGCGACGCAGTGCTACGTCAAATGGTTCGTTTTCACGTACTTTAACTACTGGCATGTGCCTTTCACCTCGGGGGTTGTCAGTTACTGCTGGCGAACAATTGGCCAGCCTTGATTAAAAATGGTGCGAAATTCTAATCCGAAGAAGGGGTGAATGTAAAGCGCATCTAGCGAATTACTTCTAAGCCATGTAAGATTGCGCGCACGGTCAGTCTATTCTGACCCTCTCTTCTCCGCTTCGGTCATCACATTATATCATGTGGGCAATGATCTTAAATACACAATCTATCGGCTGTTAACCTGAGGTTATGATGCGCATTTTAGGCATAGAGACATCTTGTGACGAAACCGGCGTTGCGATCTACGACGATCAGGCAGGGCTTTTGTCACACCAACTTTACAGTCAGGTAAAACTGCATGCCGATTATGGCGGCGTTGTTCCCGAGCTGGCCTCACGCGATCATGTCAAAAAGACCTTGCCCTTAATTAAAGCGGCCATGGCGCAAGCGAACCTTACGCCCGACCAACTCGATGGCATCGCCTATACTGCCGGCCCAGGTTTAGTGGGTGCGTTACTGGTAGGATCCACCATTGGCCGTAGTCTTGCGTATGCATGGCAAGTGCCCGCGGTGGGTGTCCACCATATGGAAGGTCATCTACTCGCGCCCATGCTTGAAGACAATCCGCCCGCTTTTCCTTTTGTCGCCTTGCTGGTGTCAGGCGGCCACACCTTATTGGTAGAGGTGAAAGGCATTGGCCAATACCGTATTTTAGGTGAATCGATTGATGATGCTGCCGGTGAGGCGTTTGATAAAACCGCCAAGCTAATGGGCCTTGACTATCCGGGAGGGCCCTTGCTGTCGAAACTCGCCGAAAAAGGCACCCATGGCCGCTTTACCTTTCCGCGTCCGATGACTGACCGCCCAGGGTTAGATTTCAGCTTTTCCGGCCTCAAGACCTTTGCGGCCAACACCATTGCGGCCAACGACACCGATGATCAAACACGGGCAGACATTGCCTATGCATTCCAAGATGCAGTCGTCGATACGCTGGCAATTAAGTGTAAACGCGCCTTAGACCAATGTGGCTTGAATCGTTTGGTGGTTGCCGGTGGAGTCAGTGCTAATCGTTATCTACGTGAAAAACTCGATGTGCTGACCAAAAAACGTGGCGGCGATGTATTCTATCCTCGCCCTGAATTTTGCACCGATAATGGCGCGATGATCGCCTACGCGGGCATGCAGCGACTTAAAAACGGTGAGCATATGGGGCTCGGAGTTAAAGCTCAGCCTCGTTGGCCACTAGACACACTCGCGGCTGTTGATAGTGAACAGACAGACTCATGACATGACGCGATAACCCGTGGCGTATCAATACGTCGCACCCTAATACGTCGCACCATCGCGAAAATAGTGCAATCATCCCCAAAAGGCAGCCATCGGCTGTCTTTTTTGATTTAGGCACGGTGGTACCTCGCTCAGTGTCTCACGCTCTATCGCTCTCGCCGCCACCAACGAAGTAAAACAGGCTTTTCTTCTCCATCCAATAACCGTCGGATATTGTCGTAATGGCGAAATAAAATCAGGCAAGAAAGCATGGCCACCGGCATGGTAAATTGCGGCTTAATCCACCAGGTAAACAGCGGGGCGACAATCGCAGTGACGATCGCGCTTAATGACGAATAGCCGGTTAAGACCAAGACTAGCCCCCAGGTGGCGACCAGCAATCCAGTGAGACTTAACCCGATCGGTGCCATTGCGCCGAGCGCGGTAGCCACCCCTTTCCCGCCTCGAAAATGAAAAAACACCGGATAAATATGACCAAGGCATGCAGCAATCGCGATTAGCCCCAGTAAAAAAGGATTGATCCCGATTAAGTAACTAAGCCACACCGGGATCGTGCCTTTGAGCATGTCGCATAACAGCACCAGTACCGCCGCAAACCGTCCACCGAGCCGATAGACATTGGTCGCGCCTGGATTTTTAGACCCCTGATCTCTGGGATCGGGTAAGCCAAAGGCACGACAAACCAAGACGGCACTAGAAACAGAGCCGAGTAAGTAGGCAGCGATGATGATGGCAATGGCCAGTGCAGTCATGTGAAATCCCTAGAGTTTGTGCCGCATTCGTTGCTATAGTGCGCCCACGTTCATCGATAAACCTATCATGGATCGGAACGTATCACGTATCCATCTGTCAATGGACACATCCAATGATACGAACTTTCTTACCACAGTGGTATCCGACCTGTCACGGAGTGTGAAAAAACATGGATTCCGTATTCATAGAACAACTCGACGTGTACACCACTATCGGTGTTTACGATTGGGAACAAACCATCCAGCAAAAGTTGGTGTTCGATATTGAAATGGCGCACGACAATCGCCCTGCGGCCCAACAGGATGACGTCACCCTTGCGCTTGATTATGCTAGCGTCAGTGACGCCGTTATTGCCCACGTTCAAGCCAGCCGCTGCGCGCTCATCGAGCGCGTCGCCGAAGAGGTTGCGAGCCTGATCCAATCTCAATTTGGCGTGCCTTGGGTGAAAATCCGCGTCGCCAAACCCGGCGCTGTGGCGCCCGCACAGTCTGTAGGCGTTGTTATAGAGCGAGGCACACGGTGACACAAGCATTAGTCAGTATCGGCTCGAACATTGAGCGCGATTTTCATATTGAAGCGGCCGTTCACGCTCTGCGTCAGCTCGATCCACAGTGTCGGTTTTCTCGCATTTTTGAAGCCGAGCCGGTCGGGTTTGAAGGCCCTAACTTTTATAATCTCATTGCCGAACTTCATACCGCCCAGCCATTAGAGACCTTTTGGCAGGCCATCCGCGATATCGAACGGCAGCATGGCCGTCAGCGTGATGACATTAAGTATCGCGATCGTACCTTGGATATCGACTTACTCATCTTTGGTGATCACTGTCAACCCAGTGGCCCTACCTTACCCCGCAACGATATCTATAAATTTGCTTTTACCCTTTGGCCGCTCGCCGAACTGTGTCCAACACAAGCGGTGCCGGGAGATGGTCGTACCTTCGCTCAACTTTGGCAGGCATTTGACCAGCACCAACCACTATGGCCTATTGATACGCCGGCCTATTTGAAGGATCAATCATCATCATGAGCCTATTCGAAGCCTTCTTTTTAGCCTTGATTCAGGGACTGACTGAGTTTCTTCCCATTTCCAGCTCCGCGCACCTGATCCTCCCTTCCCAGTTATTTGGTTGGGCCGATCAAGGGTTAGCGTTTGATGTGGCCGTGCATGTGGGCACGTTGGCGGCAGTCATCGGCTATTTTCGCCGTGAAGTCCGGAATTTGCTCGGCGCGTTTTTCGCATCCTTAGCAGGAAAACACAGCCGCGATAGTCAATTAGCTTGGATGATCGTCTTAGCGACTATCCCAGCTTGTCTTGCCGGGCTGTTCCTAAAAGACTTGATAGAGTTGTACTTACGCTCGGTATGGGTGATCGCAGCCACTACCTTGATATTTGGCGCCCTATTGTGGTGGGCCGATCGTCACGCGCGGCTTGCCAATGACGAATACCAAACCACCCAGTCGCGGGCATGGTTGATTGGTATCGCACAAGCGCTGGCATTAATCCCAGGGACCTCTCGCTCTGGCGCGACCATCACCGCCGCCTTAATGCTGGGCTACACACGCGAAGCCGCGGCACGATTCTCGTTTTTGATGTCGATTCCGATCATCACTCTGGCGGGTTCCTACCTTGGTTTGCAACTGGCAACGAGTCCTGAGCCGGTTGCGTTAGCGCCAATCGGTGTGGGCGTGTTGGTTTCGTTTGTCAGTGCATATGCCTGTATCCACGCGTTTTTGAAATTGGTCACGCGCGTGGGAATGCTTCCTTTTGTTATCTATCGTCTGGTACTCGGCGCGGTCTTAATCGCTTTTATCGCCGGATAAAACAGGCACCGCTGAGTAAAATAGGCGGCACTGCTGAGTAAAAAAAACCAAGCACGAGAGCGCTCGTGCTTGGTTTATTTTTTTGCCTCGGCTTTTTTACCTCGTCCTAATTGCAGCGCTACGTCCTGATTGCAGAGGGTCGTGGTCGAGTGGCTAAAACACCTTACTCGCCAGCCACCTTCATTGAATCAATAATGATCGACCCGGTTTGAATCTGACTACGGGTTTCAATGTCAGTGCCGATGGCGACGATATTGGCAAACATGTCATTCAAGTTACCAGCAATGGTGATCCCACTGACTGGGTACTGTATTTCGCCCTTTTCCACCCAAAAACCAGCGGCACCGCGTGAGTAATCGCCGGTGACTGGGTTAACACCTTGCCCCATCAGTTCGGTAACCAGCAATCCGGTTCCTAATGTTTTAAGCATGGTATCCGTATCTTGGCCCGTGTGGCTCACGTACCAGTTATGAATCCCGCCGGCATGACCTGTGGGTGCCATATCTAGCTTACGGGCGGCATAACTGGTCGCTAGGTAGGTTTTCAAGATCCCTTGCTCAATAATGCGTCTGTCTTGTGTGATCACCCCTTCGCTATCAAACGGCGCACTGGCGGCCCCTTTACGCACATGGGGCAATTCATTAATAGTGAGCCAATGCGGAAATATCTGCTCGTCCTTTTTGTCTAATAAGAACGAGGATTTGCGGTACAGTGCCGATCCGCTAATCGCCATGACCAAATGACCAAACAACCCCGTTGCGACACTACGATCGAACATCACGGGCACTTGGCATGTCGAAACACTGCGCGGGTTCAAACGGGCAACCGCATGTTTGGCCGCTTCAACCCCGACAAATGCAGGGGTCCATAAATCGGCTTTGTCACGCGCCACTGTGTAGCTCATGTCACGCTCCATGCCGCCCTCGCTTTGCGCAATCACCGAGCAGCTTAGCGCCTGTTGACTTGACGGATAGCTCCCGAGCATACCGTGGCTATTGCCATATACTCGGATCCCATAGTGACTGTCATAGCTGGCACCATCACTGAACTTGATCCGGCTGTCATGATTCAGGGCTGCTTGCTCAGCTTCAATCGCCAATGCCGCGGCGGTATCCGGTTCGGGCTCATCCGGATAAAACAAGTCCAAATCCGGGTAGTCGAACGCCATCAAGTCTTTCGGCGCCGGACCACCAAAGGGATCGGGCGAGGTATAGCTCGCGATTTCTAACGCGGCTTCGACCGTTTTAGCTATCGCTTTTTCAGATAAATCGGTGGTGGAGGCGCTGCCTTTACGCTGATCGCGATACACGGTGATGCCGAGCGCACCATCTTGATTAAATTCAACGTTTTCGACTTCGCCCATTCGCGAGCTTACACTGATGCCGGTACTTTTGGTGATAGCGACTTCGGCTTGATCACTTCGCGCCGACGCCATATCTAGCGCACGACTTACCGCTTGGCGAAGCTGCTGCTCTTGTTCAGCGACCTGTTGTTTCACACTCATAGTTGACCTTTTTGATTCGCATTCGAGTTCGACATCGTGAGCTCAGCGAGGCTATGATAAAAAAGCCCGCGTTTGGGCGCGTTTCTTGTTAACATACGTGTCATTGCACATTCTCACTGAGGTTGAACATGGGCCGTAAAAATAAACCCGCTCCCTGGGAGGAAGAGGAAGAAATCATCTGGGTTAGCAAGTCCGAGATGAAGCGCGATATGCTTGCTTTACAATCGCTCGGCGAAGCGCTGGTTAAACTCAAACCCGCGGTATTAGAAAAATTCCCGCTTGATAACAACTTGCTCTCTGCGATTCTCGACGCACAACGTTTAAAAAACGAAGCCCGTCGACGCCAGCTCCAGTACGTGGGCAAATTGATGCGATCGCGCGATCCTGAACCGATACAAGCGGCGCTCGATAAGTTGCAGAACAAACATGCTCAACATAGCATGGCGCTACAAAAAATTGAGCAGCTACGCGATCGTATTATCGATCAGGGCGATAGTGCGATTAGTGATGCGCTCTTACAGTATCCTGATGCTGACCGTCAGCGTTTACGCCAGTTGGCACGTCAGGCTCAAAAAGAGCAACAGCAAAATAAGCCGCCCAAGGCCTATCGCGAGATCTTCCAATATCTCAAAGGCTTTTACGACCAAAGCCTATAAAACAATACGCCAGTGCCTCGCACTGGCGTAGATTGGTTAAGATTCGGTGCCACCGACGGTCATCGCATCTAATTTCAATGTCGGTTGCCCAACACCAACAGGCACGCTTTGCCCGGCTTTCCCGCAAACCCCAACGCCAGGATCAATCGCCAGATCATTGCCCACCATCGATACCTGCTGCATGGCTTCAACACCACTGCCAATTAAGGTCGCGCCTTTCACCGGAGTAGTGATTTCACCCTTTTCAATCAGATAAGCTTCTGACGTGGAGAATACAAATTTCCCCGAGGTGATATCGACCTGCCCGCCGCCAAAGTTCGGCGCATATAAGCCTCGCTCAACACTGGCAATGATCGATTCAGGGGTACTGTCTCCACCTAACATATAGGTATTGGTCATGCGTGGCATCGGCAAGTGTGCATAAGACTCGCGACGACCATTCCCGGTGGGCGCCACACCCATGAGTTTGGCATTATGCTTATCTTGCATATAGCCTTTGAGTACGCCATTTTCGACCAATACATTGTACTGGCCTGGCACCCCTTCATCATCGATGCTCAACGAGCCGCGACGATCATTCATGGTGCCGTCATCAACGATGGTACACAGAGGAGAGGTTACTTGCTCACCAAGGCTACCGGTAAATACCGATGACTCTTTGCGGTTAAAGTCCCCTTCTAACCCGTGACCGACCGCTTCATGCAGCAACACGCCCGGCCAACCTGCGCCCAACACCACGGGCATCGTCCCTGCTGGTGCCGCGTCTGCACGAAGGTTGACCAGCGCGAGACGGATAGCTTCATCAGCAAATTGCAACGCGCGCGACTTACCTGCCTGCTCGTGCAAAAAGACCTCGTAACCATAACGGCCACCGCCACCGGCACTGCCGCGCTCACGACGACCATCTTGCTCAACTAACACTGAGACCGATAAGCGCACCAAAGGACGAATGTCGGCGCCATAGGTACCGTCCGTCGCTGCAATCAGCACTTGCTCATACAAGCCGTTTAAACTGGCATTCACTTCTTTGACGCGTGGCTCTTTAGCACGAATATAGCTATCGATTTCTTTTAATAAATCAATTTTCTGCTCACGCGTCAGGCTTCCCAGCGGATCGATGGGCCCATAGTAAGGGGTCGCTTGGACGGCACGAAAGGCGCTGACCTTACCGTGTCCACCCACAGGTGCAATGCCCCGCGCCGCAGTCGCACTTTGCATCAGCGCATCAATGGTAAGTTGATCAGAATACGCGAAGCCGGTTTTTTCTCCGCTAATTGCTCTGACACCAACGCCACGGTCGATATTAAAGGAGCCGTCTTTAATAATGCTGTCTTCCAGCGCTAACGATTCATGCCAAGTGGATTGGAAGAAAATATCGCCATAGTCAATCTGGCGACCGCTTAAGTGCGCCAGCGTCGCATGAAGCTGCGACTCACTCACGCCCGCCGGGCGCAGTAAGGTTTCTTCGACCTGTTCCAGACTCATTCGCTTACTCTTGGTTGTGGCCGCCGAGCTGGCAGCCGAAAGAAAAAGATAACGCGCCGAGGGTGCGCTATTTCAGTTGGCTTTGCAACCGGGTATGAGACAGTACGGGCATCTTGCCCCGAATGGATTCACTGACACTAAAATCAAGCTCTGCCCACGTCACCCCGGGTTCACGCCCCAGGGATGTGACCACTTGCCCCCAGGGATCAATAATCATCGAGTGCCCCCAGGTTTGCCGCCCTTTACTGTGCTCGCCACACTGGCCTGCGGCAATAATCCAACACTGGGTTTCAATTGCCCGAGCGCGTAGCAGGGGCTCCCAATGCGCTTGACCGGTCACGCGGGTAAAAGCTGCCGGCACGGTGATGACATCGGCCCCTTGCGCGCGTAGCGCTTGGTACAAAGGCGCGAACCGTAGATCGTAACAAATGCTCAACCCTAGGCAACCGAAGGGCGTATTCACCGTCGACAGTTGGTCGCCCGCAGCAAAGTAATCTGATTCTCGATACCGGCCATGCGCATCAGCCACCTCGACATCAAACAAATGTAATTTATCGTAGCTGCCCCGAAGATGCCCGGCATTATCGAACACTAAACTGGTACTGCTCAGCAGCCCGTTGTCATTTTGGATGGGAAAAGCGCCCACCACTAACCAAAGGTCGTACTGGTGCGCCAACTTGGCAAGCTGTTGCTGTAACGGGCCATGGCCCAATCGTTCAGCATGACGTTGATAATCATGTTTCCCGCCAAACACTAACGCATTTTCTGGGGTCAGCACCAGTTTCACGCCTTGATCACTAAGTCGGTGCAAACTGGCTTGCAGTGTCTTCATGTTATGGGCGGGATCGGCACTGGATGTCATTTGGATAACACCGGCTTTCATCATGCTCACTCCTTGGCTTTTTCTGCCTGCTCGCGCAATCGTTCAGTCGCTTCGGGGGGAAGGGCTAACGCTTCTTGGTTACGCGACACTTCCCGAATATCTGGTGTGCCAATCGAACCTGTCACTTGGTAGCGTACTTGGGTAAACACATCCATCACCGGAGAAATTGCTGTCGTCACCGCGAGTACATACAGCGCGGTTTGCGGCGTAACCGCAAAGGCACTTAATACCGGGATCCCTGAGGTAATATCCGGCGTAAAACGCACATCCGCATTGACTTGGTTTTCCACTAAATTGGCAATACCTTTGATAACCATATCACCGGCAATGCCATCCATGCGGATATTATCGGTGACCAAGACGCCATTTGTGATCACGGCCCGCCCCGTGATGTCATCAAACGCCAGCCCATCGTCAAACACGCCCGAGAAATCGAGCTGAATTTTACGCAAAATAGAATCTAAGCTAAATAACCCTAACAGTTTGCCCGCGCCACCAACACCACTGATATAACCGTCTTGGATATCCGCATTTACCTCGCCATTGAGGCTGGATATATCAGCTTGCCAAGGTAAACCGGCATAATTCAGTGCGGCTTGGGTGGTAAAGCTTGCATCTTGGATCCCACCACTGACGCCAAATCGTCCCATGAGATCCGAGGTACTTTCGCCACCCAGTGCTAACGTCAATGCGGTTTGATGGCGCCCTTGTTTATCTATCCGCCAATGCCCATTGACCGCTGCATGGTTATTGCCGCTTTTTACCGTCAGTGACGACAGTGTTAGCTGCTGATCGTGTTTATTGACAACGGCCTCGACACGTCCCAGTCGATACCCTTCTAACCAAAGATCATCAATCGTAAGGCGTGATGGTGGAATGGCGGCCAGTAAGGCTTTGTCTGCAGCCGTGGCTTGGGGATCCACAGGCTGAAAGAGTGGTGCGTCGGTAGGTTGGGTCTGGTCGGACGGCTGTCGATTGATATGCCAGTGATCAATATCGACCGCTAAACGACCTTCTATTGGCCAGTTTGCTTGTCCGCTGAGCTCTTGACTGCCGACCAGCACATGCCATCCCTTCGCTTTTTGACGCGCGGCCACTGATAAGTCATGAAAAGCGAGCTTCCCGGCCGAGAGTTGATCGACTTTGACATTCACACGTTGCGGTATCGGTAAGCCAGGGTATTGATGTTGCCGATCCGGCCATGCTTGCCGCACGTGTTTCCACACTGCGTGCCACGCGTCTACATCCAAGCGTGCAAGTGCCAGATCAAAGCGATGACCGCGAGTGGCGAGGAGTGTGGGTTGTTTATCGCCAACTTGCCACTGACTGGACACAAATTCTGGGGTCGCACCTTGGGTATTAATTCGTGCTTGATAATTCACATTTGGCAACTGTACGCGCCCCGTTAACCCTTCACGGTTACCGCTTGCTTCTATATGCGCCTGCCCTTTTTGCCAGCGCGGTTTGTGAAGCGGCGCAGGCAGCGTTGATTGCAGTGGTGTCGTATCGACATCAATGCCGAGCTGGTAGTCAAACCCCGTATCATGAAGGGTAAGATCGAGCCCAGCCTGCCAACGTGCGCCTCCAGAAAGGTAAGGCTTGAGCGGCAGCGATAACTGGTTCAGCAATGGCACTATATCCCAATCCGCCTCGATACCTACATCCAACTGATAGCCGGCAGAGGCAGCTTCGCCCGTAAGATCTAGGTTGATAGCTTGCCCCAGCCACTGAGCACTCATCGATTGGGCCGTGATGCCATCGTCGTCAAACGACAGTGCCCCCGAGACATTGTCCAAGGCCATAGCAGGCGTTTGAATCCTGACTTGATTGCCCGCAAAGTCCACCTTGCCGCTTGCATGAGGTTGCTCACCATCAAGCGGGATCGATAAACCTAACTGCGCATTGACTAATCCGTCGACGTTGATATGAGTTAAGGCGGCACCGACCGTATCCACTAATGGGGTGGCCAGCATATAGCGGTGCACCGCGTCTCCTGTCGCCGAGAGCGAGGCCTTGAGTTCAAGGCGACTGTCTGCCTCGGTCATGTCGACAATGTTTGCCTGAACCTGACGACTGACGGCATCGTTTAAGCGAACATGATCACCCTCAATCGTCAGGCCTGCGTTGTCGAACAAGAGTGTCGCATCAAGCTCTGTCAGCGTCGGCCAGGCGGTATCAAAGCTAAATGCCCCATTGCGCAGCGGCACTTTGGCTTGAAAAATGCCATCATGCTCACGGTATGGAAAACTATCCAGGGCACCAAACCAAAGGATTTCACTACCCTCGGCTTGGCCTCCTTGAATGGCACGTGATAAATATCCGGTCAGTGATTCAGGCAGGGCGCGCGTTGGCAAATAACGCCACGTTTGTCCGGCATCGGTCACATCGGCATGGGCGTAAAGCGCAAGAAATGGCGCCCCCTGCTTGGGAATATCAAGACGAAAGGCGCCGGTTCCGTGAACATCTGCACCGGTGACCGCTGCCTTTTCGCTCCAAATCGAGACGCCTTGGCTCGTCGGTTGCCAATTGAGGGTGAGCTGACCTTGTTCAAGTGGCAAAGGCGCTTGAAAAAAGTCGCCATATGGCAGCGACTGCGCGCCAAGTTCAAGCTGTGCCTGACCACGTCCTCCCTCGCCAGATAGGGTAGCATTTAAGCCATGAAACGCCGGAAAATACCCCCAGCGTTCGGCCGACACCTCGGTCAGTGTCGCTTGATAGCGTAGCGGCGTTGTCGGTTGTTTGCTCAATGCGAGGGATTCAACCTGGCCCGCCGGTGCCAGCGCGGCCGCTATACGGTGCTGTTGTTCCGACTGACTGACCAAGCCGAGTAAAGGCTGTAATAAGGCAATATCCAGGTCGGCCGCATTGAGACGCCAACGCTCGTTCGTTCCTTGCCATGACAGCCGAGAAATCGCAGGGGCTGTGGTGGCATTTTGCTTCACCCATATTCCGTCCGTATCCACGCGCCACGCACGTTTGCCTTCTGCGGTCAGTTGGACTTGGCTATCTTTCACCGCCCAGGTTTTTGCCTCTTCCGTGCTGTCATGCCATTTGAGCGCGAGATCATCAATCGATAACAACGCATCACGGGGTTGGCCGCGTTCCACGCGCACCCAGGCTTGGGCATCTAAACGCGCCGCATCAATGGTCACTGAGGGCGTCAATGTTTGCGTGAGCCACGGCGCGAGATCCATCGCTTCACTGGCAAGATAAAAATCGCCAGTCAGGGTGTCGACGCCTTGGGTTTCAGTAAAAGCGGCTTTAACACGTACGGCTTCTAGCTGGGTGCCTTTCACCCCAATTCGCGCTTGTACCTGATGTTGTCCTGCTTGATTACGCCAAAAGAGATCCTTGATAGTTAATACTTCTGTTTCAAGCGATGGGGTCACCAGGATGACTTTGGCGTTCGGTATCGAGAATTGGCCCAAACGGGCAAGGAAGAGATCTTCAAGCCGGGCACGCACATTGGTACCCGTGTCTTTTTCTGGCAACTGACCGGTATCCAGCACCAGGCCATCGAGTGTTACATGAGAAAAAACCGGTTGCCAACGCATCAGTGTCGCGGAGACATCAAGCTGTAAATCAATATGCTGAGCCGTCAAAAGCGCCGAACCATTATCGCTCGTCGCTAGAGAGACATTTTTTAATGTCAGTGAAGGGGTCAAATTACGCCACTGCCCGGCAATGCCCTCAAGTTGCGCACTGAACCCCGTCTGCTCAGACACCCATTGCCGCAACGGCGCTTGCAAAAGCTCAACATTGGGCAATAGAAAGCGCAAACCGCCTATCAATAAGGCGGTGATGACTATCATGCTGATCACGCTGGTCATTAACCAGCTGACACTTTTTCTCACCCAAGCCATGACTTACATCATTACTACGTCAAACTGTTCTTGTGTATACAAAGGCTCTGACTTCACTTTGACTTGCTTACTAATAAATATTTCCAATTCAGCCACAAGGTGAGAGTCTTCGCCGGCAAGGGCTTCAATGACTGCCGGCGCGGCATAGACAACAAACTTATCCGCATCATAGGTACGATTGACCCGAGTGATTTCTCGCAACACCTCATAACAGACGGTTTCCACGGTTTTGACCGAGCCACGCCCATCACACGTTGGACATCCACCACACAGCACGTGTTCGATACTTTCTCGTGTCCGCTTACGGGTCATTTCGACCAAGCCTAACTGAGTAAAGCCATTAATGTTGGTTTTTACTCTGTCTTGGCTCAATGCCTGCTCAAGCGAGTGCAGCACCCGACGGCGATGCTCATCCGTGCTCATATCGATAAAGTCGATAATGATGATCCCGCCCAGATTTCTCATCCGAAGCTGGCGTGCAATAGCGCGAGTGGCTTCAATGTTGGTATTAAAAATGGTTTCATCGAGGTTGCGGCGTCCAACAAAGGCGCCGGTATTAATGTCGATGGTGGTCATCGCTTCCGTCTGGTCGATGATCAGGTAGCCGCCCGATTTTAGCTGTACTTTACGCTCTAACGATCGTTGAATTTCGTTTTCCGTGTCATACATATCAAAGATGGGCGCTTGTCCGTCGTAATACGCCAACTTATCGGCTAATTCAGGCACAAATTCGGAGGTAAACTCTTGTAGCTTTTCATAGGCCTGTTTGGAATCGACCCGAATCAAGTCTAACTCAGTGCCAACAAAGTCACGGACAATGCGCTGCGCCAACGCAAGCTCGCCATACAGCATGGACTTGGTTTTATATCGGGCGCGTCGCTCTAATACCTTGTTCCATAATCGCTTTAAAAAGGCGGCATCTTGCGCCATTTCATTATCTGTTGCGCCCTCAGCGGCCGTGCGAATAATAAAGCCACCCAGCTCGTCACAATACTCACTGACGATGCTTTTTAGGCGTTTGCGCTCATATTCGCTCTCGATCCGTTGCGATACGCCCACATGGGCAGCGCCAGGCATGAAAACCAGATAGCGCGAGGGCAAGGTAATGTCAGTGGTTAAACGCGCGCCTTTTGTGCCTAGCGGATCTTTCACCACCTGCACCACAATATCTTGCCCTTGACGGACAAGTTCGGAGATATCGCGAACTTGAAATTGCTGTTTCTCGTTTTCTGATACGCATTCGGTATGAGGAACAATATCAGAGGCGTGTAAAAACGCGGCCTTCTCTAAGCCAATATCGACAAAGGCTGCCTGCATTCCAGGCAAAACACGACTGACCTTACCTTTGTAGATATTGCCTACAATTCCGCGTTTCGCTTCACGTTCTATGTGAATTTCTTGGAGGTTGCCCCCCTCTACCATCGCCACCCTCGTTTCACTGGGTGTGACGTTTATTAACAGTTCCGCACTCATGGTTTCCCCGATGTCTCAAAAGTGGGGCCTAGCGCCACTCGTTGGTGCGCTCAGACCGAAAATTGTTTGAGCAGTTGCTCGGTTTCATACAGTGGCAAACCAACGACGGCGTGATAGCTTCCATCGATACGGGTCACAAACTTACCGCCCAATCCTTGAATCGCGTATGCACCGGCTTTATCCGCGGGTTCCCCCGACTGCCAATAAGCATCAATCATCTTATCCGTCAGTGAACAAAACCAGACTTTGGTGGTGACAACGGTGGTGACTTGCTTGATGGCATTTGCCACTGTCACGGCCGTCATCACTTGATGCTCTCGCCCAGACAGCTGTTTAAGCATCCGGGTTGCATCGGCTTGATCTATCGGCTTTTCCAGTACTTGGTCACCATCAACCACAATGGTATCCGCGCCAAGTACCGGGATGTGCCCACCTGTTTGTATCACGCCGGCTCGCGCTTTATCTTGCGACAAGCGTGAGACATAGGCATAGGGCGATTCGCTCGCGTTTTGTTTTTCCTCTACATCGATGACGACACGGGAAAAGTTGACGCCCATTTCGGTGAGCAGTTCATGGCGTCGAGGCGATCCCGAGGCCAGGTATAAATCACAATGCATAGTCCCTCGCTAACGAATGGCAAACCGACGGCGTAACCGGCGCAATAGTAAGAACACCCAGGGCCACAGTATGAAGTTAAGCACACCCGCCCAAAGCTGTTCAGGATTAAACTGTACGTTAGAGACTAAATACTCCGCCCAGAACTCGATCAATTTTCCAGCTAAGGTCAGTAAAGACAGTAAAAGCGCTTGGTGCCAATAGGACATATTGCGCAGTAATTGAAAATTAAGCGCGACAATATATATCAAAATGGCCATGGTCATTCCCCGAACGCCCAAGGTGGAGCCCAACATCAGATCCCATAACAGCCCGACTACTAACGCTGTCCCGACATTCACTCGATGTGGCAACGCCAGAACCCAGTAAAATGCGACGAGCAAGACCCAAGAAGGACGAAAAGGCGCCAGTTCACCGGGCCAAGGAGCGGCCTGCAAAATCAACGCAACCATGAAGGAGAGCCAAATAACCAATTGGCCACGAAATGTCACATTTGCCATTATGGTGATTCTCCCTCGCTACCTGACGACGGCGCAGAGTCAGATGACGGGTTTTCTTGCTCAGATGACGATTGACTCATAGGCCGATCGGAGGGCGCATTATCGGCTTTTTCTGGGGTTGGCCAGACTAAAAGAAGATAACGTAACCGATCGAATTTTACTGCGGTTGTCGCGGTGACTTGCGCAAAGGGACGTTTATTATCAAACGAGAATTCTGTCACCGTGCCCACTGGATAGCCTTCAGGAAAGACGCCGCCAAGCCCGGATGTCACTAATTTATCGCCCACTTTAATATCCGTGCTACTCGGAATATTATCCAAACCGATATAGGCGGTGGTCCCACGGCCAGACGCTATCACGCGAATATCATTGCGCATCACTTGAACTGGCACCGCATGAGTAGGATCAGTGAGTAACAAGACACGGCTATTATGCGCACCGACATAAGCAACCTGTCCGACGACCCCGTGTTCATTGATCACTGGCTGCCCTTCATACACACCATTGGTGCGTCCTTTATCGAGCATCACTTGGTGTTTATAGGGATCAGAATCGACCGCCATCACTTCAGCGACCATTTTTCGTTCATCACGAATAAACGACGATCCGAGTAGCTCACGTAAGCGTTGATTTTCGCGCTCTGTCTGTGCCAATAGAAGCTGATCACTTTCGAGCTGCAACACTTGTTTGCGTAAGGCGCGATTTTCAGCCACTACACGTTGATGAGCGCGAAACTGCATCACTAATTCATCAAGGGTGTCACGAGGCACATTCGATGCATACTGAAGCGGTGCAACCAAGGTGTTGAGGAAATAGCGGACCCCGGCAAAAGCATCAAGACGACTATCAGCCAGCATAAGGCTGACTGATAGTAGAAGCGCGAAAAACAGGCGTAATTGCAGAGACGGTCCTCTGCCAAACATAGGTTTCATAATGAAAACAACCTGTTTGTTGGCACAGTCACGTTAATCTTCGCTAAAAAGATCGCCGCCATGCATATCGATCATCTCAAGCGCTTTACCCCCACCACGTGCAACACAGGTCAGTGGATCTTCCGCCACAACCACCGGAATCCCCGTTTCTTCGGTCAGTAAACGATCGAGATCGCGCAGAAGAGCGCCGCCGCCGGTAATCACCATGCCGCGCTCGGAGATATCGGACGCAAGCTCTGGTGGGCACTGCTCTAACGCCACCATCACTGCCGAAACGATACCGCTCAGCGGCTCTTGTAGCGCTTCCAAGATTTCGTTGGAGTTAAGCGTAAAGCTACGTGGCACACCTTCAGCAAGGTTACGACCGCGAACTTCAATTTCGCGCACTTCATCGCCCGGATAGGCTGAACCAATCTCGTGCTTAATGCGCTCTGCCGTCGCTTCACCAATCAAGCTGCCATAGTTACGGCGAACATAATTGATAATGGACTCGTCAAAACGGTCACCACCAATACGCACTGATGAGGAATAAACCACACCATTAAGCGAGATGACCGCCACTTCGGTGGTACCACCACCGATATCAATCACCATCGAACCGGTCGCCTCGGAAACCGGCAGGCCAGCGCCAATCGCCGCGGCCATCGGTTCGTCAATCAGATAAACTTCACGCGCACCCGCGCCCACGGCTGATTCGCGAATAGCACGGCGTTCAACTTGGGTAGAACCACAAGGCACCGCCACTAGCACTCGTGGGCTCGGACGCATGTAGCTATGATCATGCACAGACTTAATAAAGTGCTGTAACATTTTTTCGGTGACATAAAAGTCAGCAATGACGCCGTCTTTCATCGGGCGGATCGCGGCAATATTACCTGGCGTTCTACCCAGCATTTGCTTCGCATCATGACCCACAGCAGCCACACTCTTAGCAGAACCCGCGCGGTCTTGACGAATAGCGACAACAGACGGCTCATCCAGAACAATGCCCTGTTCTTTTACATAAATCAGTGTATTGGCGGTTCCCAAATCAATCGATAGATCGTTGGAAAACATCCCGCGAAGTTTCTTAAACATGATGGTCAGTTAATCCTGCAAGCTGTGAAATCAGACAAATTGAGCTAAATGTATCAACGCGCACGGTAAGCAGCAAGATACGGTGCTTTAAACCTGAATGAGATCTGTGTTTTTTTTCAATGCGCTGTCATTTTGATGATTTTTCCATCAAAAACGCATCATTCCCTTTGTTTTTCTGCCGCGGGTGACTGGCATGATTCACCGATCACCAACGTCGTGGACGCTTGTTGTGAAGCCGTTGCCTCCTGATACATCAAATAACACGCGGGCGCTGGCTGCTCATGGAACAACCAAATAAAGTCAACGCGGTTTTGTTCAGGGTACCGTCGTATCTGCCAACGTGTGGTGTCCTGCAGCGCGCTCACTAACTTAGGCAGCGCACTGATTTGGGGATAGCCATATGTTACGCCTATGTCGATACCGTCGACGGTCAGTGATTGAGCAGGCTGATCGGTGATTTTCTCAGCTTTCGCCAAGGAATACGTCCGTGTCGAGGCACTATCAATACCACTTTTTAACCCTTTCAGCGCTGACACATTCGCATCGGCTTCATAATCATAGAACTTAGGTACCGCAATGACGACAAGAACTGACAAAATACTGACTAATAATACGGCTTCTAACCATCCACGTCCCTGTTGAAGTGCTTTTTTTTCCCTAAGCGTCATCGTTTCCCCCAACGGCGCCGCTTTTTCTGGGCAGGATGCGGTGACATTTCGGCACCCAGCAAACGCCCTTGCCCACCTGCCACACCAAGATCTTTCACCACGGACCACTCCTCATTCGTTTCCACACCGACGGCAAGCACCTCCGTGCTGGTTGCTTCACAAGCGCCCAACACACTGCGCAAATACAGCTGGTTTTCAGGGCGTTGGTGAATATTGCGGACCAGGCTACGATGCAGCTTGATATAAGCCGGTTGAATATCTTTTACGTAGTGAGTGCTCACTATCGTTCTACCTGCTTGGTCAACGACAAGTCGGCACCCTAACGCGGCAATCATTCGTAAGCAAGGTCGCGCGGCATCAAAGTGCGAGACTAAAGCGCCCTCCGAGACTTCCACCAGCAGTCGATTTAATGTACTGCGTGGAGTTTGTAGCAAGGCATCACGCAGCCAAATCACAAATTCGCGCTGACATAGTGAGTATGCACTAACATTCACTGCATAGTTATCAATATAATCACGCGTTTTTAGCCACCATAACGCACGTCCTACGGTAGCCTTGTCGAAAGTAACATCCATGCCGACCCACTCGACCCCGGGCCAAAAGCGCGATGCTTTTAACACTTTACCTTTTTCGTCTTTAATTCGACCCAAAAGTTCATAATGGAGACGGGTTTTGCCATCTCGTGCAAACACGGGTTGGCGGTAGAGCATGGGGCCTTCACCCGCCATTACCGACTCGAGTAAGGTTCGCCAACGTACACTGCCGCGTTTATCCAAACGGCTGAGTTGTTTATCAAACTGTGACCAGCCATTTTGTCCTGTTAGCTCCGCCGCTTTTAGCGCTCGCTCAGCTTCATCCATTAATCGGCCACGCCGCTCCCCCGCGCCAAAAGAAGTCATGCCCAAATGAAACCAGTTATCTTTATCCAACGCCTCTGACGGTGTCAGTTTATCTAAAGCGTTGGTGATTTGCGCCAAGAAAGGATGCACTTCATCCCCTGCCTGGTTGACCAATAAGATGGCAAAATCAGACGCAAAGTAACGCGCAAGCACGGCATCGGGAAAACGCTGAGTCGCATTAGAGAGCACGTTACCGATAGCTTGAATCAAGTGATCCGCGGCCTCTTGACCATGTTGCGCGACCAACTCATCCCAGTCGGCGACACGGACTAAAATAACACTGCCTTGACTCGCATCATCGGTCGCCAGTGTATGCAGCCGGTTATCAAACATCACGCGGTTCGCGGCTCCCGTCAGCTGATCGAGAAAGGTATTAGTGCGGATAAAGGTGTCAAAACGACTCCGCTCTTGCCGAGCCTCTTTAAGCTCCTCAATGAGCTGACTCAACGCAGCACTCGCGGGAATAGGCCATTCTCGAGGGTCGCCTTGCTGTGCCTCATCCAGGCGGCCCGCCAAAACTAATCGGCCACGCTGTTCCAATACTTCACTGCCATACAGTTGCCGCCGCAACCATCCGATCCCCCACGCTAAACCAAGGACAATCACCAAAATCGCCGCCGACAACGAAAAGAGGGGGCCAATCGAATACGCAAACTCGGCATAAGGCGGGACAAATGTGAGTTTCACGGCATAACCAGGATGACTGTCGAGCGGAATATCTCGCGTGATAACTTGTTGTGTGGCGATCGTTTGATATTGGATTTGTTCGTATTGATACAAGATCCCGGTTTCTGAATAGATGGTCAAAGAGGTCACGTCACTGGCTTTGAGCATTTTGGGCAACCAGCGTGAAAAATACTGATTGTCTCGTTGCTCGCTCGCCATCTCTTGATCAATCACCTCGACCATGCCATCGACGTAATGCGAGATAAAGTCGATCCCCAGCTGGCGAAAACTGATAGCGCCACCAATAAATAAGACGAAAATGGCGCACACCACGATTAAGGTGACAAATGCAACGAGTCGGTTGGTCAGCTTCATTCCGCTGACTTTAATCGCATTAGCTGTTCTATCCATGATTCTCTGCTGACTGAGGTCGCCTTTTGGGGCTCGTAGCCGCTATTATCAGGCTTAGTGATCATAATGTGAATGCCTAGCCACCATCCGTGGCTACCTTTTCTTCCCCAAGAGGACTCATGGACTGGATTACCTGTACCAAAAGCTTTATTTGTGTGGTCGATCAGGGCTCGTTAGCACAAGCTGCCACGCAACTACATACCTCAAGCTCAGCCTTATCCAAACGCCTGAGTTGGCTTGAGCGCCAGCTTGGCGTGCAACTGTTAAAACGCACCACCCGAAGCTTGTCGATGACCGATGCCGGTGATCTTTTTTATCACCGAGCAAAAACCTGGGTCGACGATTGGCAACAATTAGTCAGTGAAACCACGTCTACCTTTGGGGAAGTCAGCGGCATATTACGTATTGGTGCGCCATTGGTGACAGGGAACCGTTTTCTGGTCAACTTTATTGCTGAGTTTCTTGAGATTTATCCGAAAATCAAGGTTGAGCTCACCACCTTGACCCCAGGACAGCTCCCTGATCTTAATCTTGATGTGGTGATCAGCCGCGAGCTCGAGTACTTCAACTCTGCCAGCTATATTGCGGCAAAGCTGTTTGATTTTCAGCCTGGCTTTTTTGCCTCACCCACCTATCTTGCTCGGCACGCGCCGATTACCCACCCTGACCAACTAAGCCAACATAATATTTTGCTCTATGGTCACTCCCATCAGCCTCAAGAGCGGGTCTTCGAAGATGGCACACGTTTGCAGTTGTCGGGAAACTTTGTCTCGCCTAACCCTGAAGCCTTAGTGAGCGCCGCGGTCATTGGCATGGGCATTATTTTAGGAGGGGCTGGGACCGTGCAAAAAGAAATTGATCAGGGCTTATTGGTTCCCGTATTGCCTGCACTCAAGCAGCCACGCTCATCGGCTTATGCGTATTACCCCAAGTTGGAATACAACCACACGAAGACCAAGCTATTTATCGATTTTATTAAACAAAAAGTTAAACAGTTGTACATTTAGCACGCGCCACCCTTTTATGGGAGGC
>NZ_MUFD01000050.1:0-2719 GCF_001995405.1 Salinivibrio sp. AR640
CAACAGTTACGTGGGCGAAAATAAGATGTATTATCTTAAAATGTTTAGACGATGGTTTCTTATGTTTATTGGTAAAAGCCAATTCCATATGGAACAGGGCGTTGGGGCCGAGTTGTCTCCACTTTCTTTAAGGGGCTATCCTTCTGACTTAACCGAGAAAACCAACTGGCAGGGTTATGTAGATGATGAGGGTATAATAAAGAATAGACTGACTTCAGGTGATTTGATTTACTTCCCTATTGCAATAGCGCAGAAGGCTCTTGGGCATCATGACTTATATTTGAAAAACAAAAACAAAAACAAAAACAAGAAAGATAAGGATGATTTTTTAGGGTACTGTAACTTTCTCATTTCATTAATGGATGAAAACGGCTTAGTTGAAACTTGGCATAAACAAGATCGCGACGTTATCAATAACTATTCATCAATGACGCAAGGTCAAATAGTTTCTTGTTTTTGTCGGGCTTTTAAATTGACTAAAGTTGAAGCGTATCTAGAAGCAGCAAGATTAGCATCTCGGTGTTTATTTGAAGAGAGCGAATATAAAATAACAATTAAATTTGACTACGGCTTCGCTTATTCAGAAATGCCTAATAATAATGGAAGCGTTATACTTAATGGCTGGATATTTACACTATGGGGGCTGTATGATTTACAGTATGTAGACCCAAGTAATGAACTGTCTGAGCTAATAGCTAAAAACTTAGATACGCTTATTAATTCGCTACATTTTTATGATAATGGATATTGGAGTATGTACGACAATGAAAAAATAATTTGTAGTCCTTTTTATCATAGGCTCCATATAAATCAACTCAAGGCTTTATATGTCATGACTGGTCGAAATGAGCTAAAAGAAACTGCAACTAAGTGGGAAAGATATGAAAGAAATATTTTTTTCAAGGCTATCGCTATAATTGTTAAAGCTAAACAAAAATTAGTTTCGAGAAAGTATAATGAGTTCATATAAGCCCTTAGTATCTGTAATTATATCAGCTTATAACGCTGATAAATATATTGATGAGGCTCTAAAGTCAATCATCGACCAATCGTATGACAAGATTGAAATTATCATTGTTAATGATGGCTCTCAGGACAAAACGCTCGACATTATTAAATCTTACCATGATCCTAGAATTAAATTGATATCCAGATCTAATAAGGGATTAGTTTATTCTTTAAATGAAGCTATTAGTATTGCAAAAGGCGAACTAATTTGCCGAACGGATGCTGATGATATTTRCAACCCTAATAGAATTGAGAAGCAAGTTAAAGAGTTTAAACTTGACCCTGCATTAGATTTTGTTTTTACCGGTGCAGAGTTAATTGATGATAATGGGAGATATGTCTGTGATGCTTGGGTCGGTTCTCAAACTGAGGAAATTACAAGCCGTATAGAATGGTATAATACTATATATCATCCCACTGTAATGTTTAAAAAATCCCTAGTAGATGAATTTGGCAGTTACCAGCATCTAGACGATTGCTATGAGGATAAAGACCTATGGCTGAGATTTAGAAGTCGAGGTGTTAATTTTTATTTTCTAAATGAAAGACTTTTAAAGTATAGATTGTGCAGTAATAGTGTGCATAGTGATTATAGTAATTATTGGTATACTGTTTCAAACTCTTGTATCGTAAATCGCAATAAGCGCGCGGCTTTAAGATATTTGAATTTATTGAGTTTTAGCTCAAAGTTATCGATCTTAGCTAAGTGTTGTATTCCTGATTTTATGCTTTTGAGCCTGATTAAAGTTAAATGTAAGTTGAAGAAATGAAAAATAGAGTCTTAATAGTTGGTCCATGGGTTAGTGGGCACATACAAAATTGGTTGGGCGACAACCAAGATTACGATTATTTAATTGTCACTTGCCATAAGTCAAACGATCATGAACAAAAAAGAAATGTTAAGCAGGTGTTTTTTATAAACCAAATAATTAGCTTTTTTTTATTTCCTTTTATATTAATGTACTACTATCTAAGGTTTAGACCCGATTTAATACATGTTCATTTTTTATCATCATATGGAATATTATCTAGTTTTCTACCGGGCAGTAAGATACTTTCGCTATGGGGTACTGATATAAATGGAAAAATGACAAGCCGCAAATTATTTCGTTTTATTGGCTGTATGGCAATGAAGAGATATAACGTAATAAATTCTCCTGCGCAGCATATGACGAATAAAATATCTTCATGGGGGGTTGATATAGATAAAGTGCGTACTTTTCAATATGGAATTGACACATCAAGACTTGATGGCATGTTAAGGAGGTGTTCTCGTCAGAATGATATTAATCCACATAAAATCGTTGTTGCATCGATTAGAAATTGGGATTCTCTATATCAAATTGAAAAATTGCTTGATATCTGGAGTAATTTAGACGAAAAAAGATTTACTTTAAAGTTGTTTGGAAAGTCAAATGACCCTAAAATAGATAATAGAATTCGCACACATGCTGAAAGATTTTCTAATATCGAAGTTGTTGGATTTGTTACACAAGAGCAATTTTATAGTAGTCTTTTGGATTGTAATATTTTTCTTTCACTACCTACGATGGACGGTACACCCTTATCAGTAATTGAATGTATTTATTTAGGTTTAGCTCCGGTTGTTACCGATTTAGAATTCTATAATACTGATATGAAAGTTAATGAGTCCTTAAAGGTAAACGTTGACTTTGATAGTGAAGAAATAGAAAAGTGCATTGAATCTGCT
>NZ_MUFD01000051.1:0-2029 GCF_001995405.1 Salinivibrio sp. AR640
CTTTATAACAAGGTTCAGCTTTCCCTAGCGCACCAGAGTAACTGTTGTTTTTATTCCCTAGCCATTTCTCACCTTGGTAGAAGTTAACAACTAAATTCTTTACTCCATTAAGATTGATATCGGAATCTTTTACGTAAAAAACATTTTCACTGTCGATCTTTTCGATCAATTTATCTTTTGCATTCCAAGCAACAGGCCAAACACAAGACAGCCGCATTTTATCTGTGTATTTAGACAAACTAGCCAAAGCTAGTTTGATATATTTTTCTTCAACTCCTCGAGTTTGGAAATATTTATAATTGTACTTTTTACTCCTATTTTTCGTCCATGTGACGTTAACATCTAGGTTTAGATAAATTGAACAGGCTAACCTGTGAGCACCATCAATGATACAGCCCTCTACTGATAGGGGTAAGGTTGAGATGGAACTATCAAACCCATTGTCTTGTAAGTTTACAAAAATAGATTTAAAGTCAGACTTAAATCGCTCTAAGCCTGCTTTGGATTCATTCCCATTTTCAATAAGTGTGCCCTCTGTAATTGCATAAATATGTTGCTCATATGCTCTCTTTTTTTCAAGGGATGGACAAAGAAGATGTTCAATGAAAAGTAGTTTGAAGCCAATATCTAATCGATTAGCAGATATTAGGCATCGCGAATTTATAATGCTTTTTTCTTTACTTGCCAACTAAAATCACCTTATTTATATAGACTCTGTTAATTAATAGATACATTATCTCAAATAACACAAAGCTTAAAATTGTCATTGTCAACGAAGAACTAGCAAAGATAGTTATAACAAATATGACCAATGAAAAAACAACAGAGCACAGGTAAACTCGCTGTTTGTTATGCATATTTATAATAACACCATCAACTAAAGTGAACAGCACCATAGCAGGTATAGGCAATACCATTATTGCTATGTTGACAACTCCTTGATACTTCTCTATTAAGCTATAAAAAAATCCGCCTCCCTCATTGACTCTGATAATGAACATTACAGAAAACGAAAATATCATAAAGATTAATGCTATGGTTTTCAGTCTTTCCCTAACGTTTATATACTCATCAACTCCTGAATTTATAATATACTTTGTCAGGGGAGCCATAAACATGTTTCTTAAGCTAAGTACCATATTTACAAATCTCATAACAAAAGAGAAGTGGCCCAATGCCAATAATCCATAGTTTGCTTTTATTATTGTGGTTAAGGATATAAGCACTCCATTTTGGATCAATTGAGAGATCATCATATTAATTCCTCTAGGCACAACTTCTTTAATAAAACTTATATCGAAACACCTGACATCAATGTTTTTCACTATCCAAGTAGAACATAAAGGAAGTGCTAAAGATAACGCTACTATTTGCATAACCCTTATATCAATTAGGGTTATACCTTCAGATATAAAATAGCTCGCCGAAAGAAAAGAAAAGAAAAACAAGAAATAAACAATGTAGTGCTTGGCTAGCTTTTTTATTTGTCCATAACTCACAAAGACCCAGTCTATTAGACAAGAAAAAAGAAATGTGTAAACAGCATTTGTTATTACAACACTCACTTCCTCAGTTAATAACAAGTAACCATGTGATAAAGAAATAAGTAATATTAATACACTCATCTTTATACCCAAAAAATTTGTTACTATCTTCTGGATCGAATTCCTCTTATTTTGAGATTCTTTCGTGAATATACTTGTCAACCCAAGGTTAGATAGAGAAAAACATGCCAAGGATATATATTCTAGATAAGAGAATGCGCCATACTCTTCAACCCCAAGCACTGCGACTAATGATAAATTCAAAGCCATAAGCAACAGCCTTGAGGCTGCAATTGTTAGCGAATCACTTATTAAGATTTTATGTCTAATCACTAGTTAACCCAGACCCGAACATTTAAAGAAATCAAATAACTTTTCATATACTCCTAGCCACATAGAGACGATTTTTTACTATCATTACTTTTTTCTCTAGTTAATTTTTTCCAAAATGCTGCGAAATACTATGATTTTGAAGATACTTGTTG